>CAYTZF010000124.1:0-5827 GCA_964442265.1 uncultured Sideroxydans sp. | reverse complement strand
GTCGGTATATGAGAGATGTTTGAAGGAATTGGCCTTGCCGCGCCAGGCAAGGATCATATCGGCCTGCTGTGGCACGGCGTAACCCAGGTCTTGCGCGACGCGCGCCGGCAGGGAGGGGATCAGCCAGCCGTAGGCATCGGTATAAAGCTGGTAGCGCCGCCCCACACCGTCCGCGTCTTCTGCGAAATTGATGGTGCCGACGCGCCAGTGGGCCGGGTCGAGTGCCAGCGGCGGCAGGACGGCGATGCGCGCCTGGTCGTCCGCCTGTGCGCCGCGCTGCAGACCGAGCAAGGGCGCGATCTGGGCAGCGGGCGCGCCTTGTGCGTCCAGCGCCGCATCGCGCCGCACCATCGGGAAATAAACATTGGCGATGCCTTGCAGCGCCTGATTGAAAGCGTCATCGCTGTCGGGCCTGAATTGGTCGCGTTCGCTGAACAGGATATCGAACACGATGGCGCGCGGTTGCTGTGCGGCGATCCCGCGCACCAGTTCGCCGTGCACGGCGCGCGGCCACGGCCAGCGCCCGGCCTCGTCTTCCATCTGTGCCAGACTGGCATCGTCGATATCAACGATGACGATATCGGGATCGGGAGAAAGTTGTGCGGCCTGCATGCGCACGAACGCGTCGGACAGACGATTCTCCAGCGGAGAAAAAGCATGAACCAAGAGCAACTCCAGCACCGCGAGCAGCACAAAAATCAGGCCGATGCGCAAGGTAAGCTGTTTGTCTGCCGTCTTGGGAGTGTTTTGCATGGGCTTATTCTGCCTGATTTCGCATGAAATCGGCTACCTTGTACAGGGCCGCCTGCAACTCGCGCCGCAGCGTCTCATCCTCCACCACGTCATGCAGCGCCTGCGTCATGCACAGCATCCACTGGTCGCGCTCGGCATCGCCGATGGCAAAGTTGATGTGCCGCTGGCGCAAACGCGGATGGCCGAATTTCTCAATGAACAGTTGCGGCCCGCCCATCCAGCCGGAGAGGAACATGAACAGTTTCTCCTCCGAAGTCTTGAGGTCGGCCGGATGCAGCTTGCGGATGCCGTAGCTCTCCGGCAATTCATCCATCAACTGGTAGAAGCGCTGCACCAGTTGGCGCACCTTTTGTTCACCGCCGATGCGCTCGTAGTGGCTGCGCGTGTCGTTACTGATCTGCATGACCTGCTCCAACAAAAAATCGCCCCTGCAATTCTTCCAGCCCCACACTCTGCAAGAGTGCCTGCAAGCGATCCGCAGCGCGCTGGCGCGGCAGGTCTTGATAGCTGGCGACGATGAGTTCGTTCTTCATTGAATGCTCCCAGCCCACCAGCTCGGTCACCGTGACCTGATAGCCGTGCGCTTCCAGTTGCAGACAGCGCAACACATTGGTGAGATGACTGCCGAATTCGCGCGTATGGATCGGATGCCGCCACAGTTCGGCGAGCGGATGCTTCAGCGCCGCGCCCTTGTTCTTGCGCAACACCGCGGCCACTTCCGCCTGGCAGCACGGTACCAGCACGATGTGGCTGGCCTGCTTGGCCAGCGCGAAACGGATCGCGTCGTCGGTCGCGGTATTGCAGGCGTGCAAGGCCGTTACGACATCCACCTTTGCAGGCAATTCGTCCGACGTGATGGATTCCGCCACGGATAAATTCAGGAAGGACATGCCGCCAAATCCCAGACGTTGTGCCAGGTCGCGCGAATGGGTAACCAGTTCTTCGCGCGTCTCGATGCCATAAATGTGCGAAGCATCGTGCAGCGCCTTGAAGAACAGGTCGTACAGGATGAAGCCAAGATACGACTTGCCCGCGCCGTGATCGACGAGGGTGATGGCGCCTTTTTTCTTGTTCACTTCAGTCAACAACGGCTCGATGAACTGGTACAGGTGATACACCTGCTTCAGCTTGCGCCGCGAGTCCTGGTTCATCCTGCCGTCGCGCGTCAGGATGTGCAGTTCCTTCAGCAGCTCGACGGATTGGCCGGGACGGATCTCGGGGTATTCGGTGGTCTGTGTTTTTTTCATGCTTCTCATTATCCCTGAAGGCCGCGTCTTCGCAACGGCGCCAGCGCAGCCAGCAATTTTTGCGGCAACGGCGGCAACTGGCCGCACATTGCGGCGGCGATCACTTCGCCCGCAAGGCCGGCTGTAAGCAAACCGCGTGTGCCATGCGCGAGGCTGCAATACAGCCCTGAATCGACTTCACCCACCAGCGGCGTGGCACCCGGCACGGAACAGCGCACTCCGGCGCGCCCGTGCAACTGTGTCATATCCACTTCGCCCAAGGCGGCGCGCAAGCCCGGCATGTTAGCTGCCAGTTGCGCCAGATTTGCGGCATGGTCATGCGCGCGCAATGCCGTCGTTTCGTCATCAAAAGATGAGGTCGCCCCGGCCACATGCGCCCCATCCACTGCCGGCGTGCAATAGCCTTCGGCGCACAGCACGGCTGTCAATTCTGCACTGGCCGTCGTCGCGGGCAACACGCTGATCTGCCCGCGCACCGGCTGCAGGGGAAATACGGAAAACGCCGCCAGCTTTTTCGCCTGATGCGCGCAACACACCACCGCCTGTTCCGTTTCGATGGTGAATTCCGCGCCGCTGGCGCGCCAACCGCTTGCCGTCCGTTCCAGCGCAGTCACTTCGCTGGCAAGTTGCACAGTGATGTTCGGATGCCAAGACAGCCGCGCGCACACAGCGGGCGGCACCACCCAGCCGCCGGCGGGGAACCACAGGCCGCCGTGCTTCATTGACAATCCCGCCAGCGCCGATGCCTGGTCCTCGTCCACCACGCGCAACAACTGCGGCGGCCAGTCCTGCGCGGCCAGTTTGGCGATGCGTTTGGCTTCGGCTCCGGTTGCTGCCAGCTGCAGCAGCCCGCATTCCGCGCGCTGCACACCATCCACCGGCACGATGTCATCCAGCAGCGCCAGCGCATGGCCGTAGGCGGCCAGCACGAAACGGTGCAGCGCGTTCATGCCCGCGCCGAAGCGCGCGTGCAGGATGCCGCGCGGATTGCCGGAGGCGGCGCTGGCGAGTTGCGGCGCGCGGTCGAGCAGCGTGACTTTGATGCCGCGTTGCGCCAGCGCATGCGCGACGGCGCAACCGGCCAGACCGGCGCCGATGACAAGGGCGTTCGAAATATTCGCTCCGGGTGATAGCGGCAAATGCAGGTCGGGTTTTAACCCGATATGTCGGGTTAAAACCCGACCTGCAGGGATATTTGGGTTGGATGAAAATTGCCCGCGCACCATCTCGCGCTTGCGCCCAAAGCCCGGCACACGCTCGACTGTGAATCCGGCCTGCTGCAAACCGCGTCGCACCCAACCCGCGCAGGTGTAGGTCGCCAGCGTCGCATCCTCGCGCGAAGCGCGGGCAACACCGGACAGCACGGCCTCACTCCACATCTCCGGATTCTTTGCCGGCGAAAAACCATCGAGAAACCACGCGTCCACCGCCGCCTCCGGCAGTTGCAGCACAGCGTCGGCCACCTCCTCGATGGCCAGCGTCAGGCGCACGCGGCCATCGGCGAAGCTCCAGCGATTCCAGCCCGGCACGCGCCGTTGCCAGCGCGCCAGCAACACACACGCCTCTCCCTGCAATTCCGGCCACAATGCCAGCGCGGCGCGCAGCTCGTCGTCTTCGAGTGGAAATTTTTCGATGCTGAAGAAATCCAGGCTCGCCCCCGTCGGCGCAAGCTGTTCAAACAACTGCCACACGCACAGAAAATTCAGCCCGGTGCCGAAACCGGTCTCGCCGATGCAGAGACTCTCGCCCGCTTGCAGCGCGGCAAACCGGTGCGCCAGATCATTCCCTTGCAGAAAGACATGGCGCGTTTCTTCCAGACCGGAATCGGTGGAGAAATACACGTCGCCGTAGCGTTCTGAATAGGGTTGTCCGTCTTGCCACTGCAGCATGGGAAGGTCAAGTGGGGAGTGTTTGCGGGCGCGAATTATACCCGTCGCCCCGTGCCCGGAGCGGCGCGGCTATAATCCGGATATGCCTGCCATCCACCTCCTGCCCGACCTGCTCATCAACCAAATTGCCGCCGGCGAGGTGATCGAGCGCCCTGCTTCGGCCCTGAAAGAATTGCTGGAAAATAGTCTGGACGCGGGGGCGACGGAGATTGCGGTGCAACTGGAAGGCGGCGGCATCAAGCGCCTGGTGGTGCGCGACAACGGCGGCGGCATCGCGGCGGAACAACTGCCGCTGGCGCTGATGCGCCACGCCACCAGCAAGATCGCCTCACTCGACGACTTGCAGCGCGTCGCCAGCATGGGTTTTCGCGGCGAGGCATTGGCAAGCATGGCGGCAGTGGCGCAGGTCACGCTCACCAGCCGCACCGCCGATGCGGCCCATGCCTGGAAAGTGGCAGCGATGGACGGTACGCAAAGCGCTGCCATACCCGCCGCCCATGCCCAGGGCACCAGCGTCGAATTGCGCGAGCTGTATTTCAATACCCCCGCGCGGCGCAAATTCCTGAAAACTGAAAATACCGAATACGCCTGGTGCGGGGAAACATTCAAGCGCATCGCGCTGTCGCGGCCGGATGTGGCGTTCTCGTTGCAGCATAACGGGCGCACGGTGTGGCAACTGCCCGCTTCACCGAACAGCCCTCACCCTCAATCCCTCTCCCAAAGGGCGAGGGAAGACAACCGGAACCCTCTCCCCCCGGGAGAGGGCAGGGTGAGGGAACACTCTCCAAACGCACACGCCCTTCAACACCGCATCTCCGCCCTCCTCGGTGTGGAGTTCAGTCAACACGCTGTCGCGGTCGAACGCCAGATCGGCCCCCTGCACCTCAACGGCATCGCCGCCCTGCCCGCCTATTCCCGCTCCACGCGCGACGAACAGTATTTCTTCGTCAACGGCCGCTTCGTGCGCGACAAGGTCCTCGCGCACGCCGTGCGCCAGGCCTATCAGGACATCCTGCACCACCAGCGCCATCCCGCTTTTGTGCTGTTCCTCGAACTGCCGCCGGAACAGGTGGACGTGAACGTGCATCCCGCCAAAAGTGAAGTGCGCTTCCGCGAAAGTCAGGGCATCCACCAGTTCGTGTTCCATGCCTTGCAGGATGCGTTGAGCGCGACGATGGCAGAAACGCAGTCCGGCACGGTTGTAGGGGCGGATTCAGCCGCGAACAACTTTCGCCAGCAAGCTGGCTCCTACGACAACGCCAGCCAGCAACACATCGCGTTCGGTGCTGCCGAACGGCAGGCGACTTATCGCTTGTGGGAAGCGCAAACGAACAACACCGCAGGATGGGTTGAGCGTAGCGATACCCATCAAAGGTCACTACAGGAAAATGATGGGTATCGCTACGCTCAACCCATCCTACAACAACCTGAGCATCCCCTCGGCTTCGCCCTCGGCCAACTCTCCGGCATCTACATCCTCGCCCAGAACCGGCAAGGCCTGATCGTGGTGGACATGCACGCCGCACACGAACGCATCGTGTACGAAAAATTGAAGACCGCCTTCGACACGCAGCAAATGCCCACCCAGCCGCTGCTCATCCCGGTCACCTTCGCTGCCGAAGCACTGGATATCGCCACCGCCGAAGAAGAACAGGAAGCGCTGAAACAGCTGGGCTTCGACATCGCCCCGCTCTCGCCCACCACGCTGGCGGTGCGCGCCATGCCCGCCATGCTCAAGCAATCGCACGCCGAAGCCGCCGCGCGCGAGGTGCTGCACGAGTTGCGCGACTTCGGCGCATCGCGCGCGCTCACCGAACGGCGCAATGCGTTGCTCGCCACCCTCGCCTGCCATTCCGCCGTGCGCGCCAACCGGCAACTGAGCCTCCCCGAAATGAACGCCATCCTGCGCGAGATGGAACAGACCGAACGCGCCGACCA
>CAYTZF010000123.1:0-5133 GCA_964442265.1 uncultured Sideroxydans sp. | reverse complement strand
CGGCTGATGACTTTGCGCACTTCGTGAAATTCCTTGCTGGTGAGCGCGTCCCTGGCCAGGTTCAGGCGGATGAAATCGAGTTGGCCGTGGACATAGCGGCGAAAGGATTCCGTCGTGCTGGGCCTGAAACCATCTATCTCTTTCTCGATCAGCGCATAAACAAAACGCGACAGGAAAAACCGCACGGGAATGGCGATGCGCTCGACGTGGGCATATTGTTTGTTCTTGAAGGCGTCCTGCAGATTGCCCATGATGGCGGTCATCCAGTGAAACAGTCTGGGATAGCGGTGCCGTTCATCGCAAACCACAAAGGCAAAACGCAGGTGTTTCAACTTGGCGCGCAAATACTTGAAGGCGAGCTGCTCCTCCGCCGTCTGCGCGTGTTGCCGGGCGATCGTTGCGATCATCTCGACCAGCGCCGCCCGATCCACCCCCTCTTGCCACAGTTGCTTGCAAATACCGAAACAGCGGGCAAGCTGATCCGGGGTGTAGTCGAGCGGAATCGCCCCGGGAAGTTGCGCGTCCAGATCAATATCGTCGTGCGCCAGCACGGCGGCGAAGAGGGCGTCGCATTGTTCCGCCGAAAAAGTGCGTTCTTTATTCAGCATGGCCGGGGCTTGATTGAGTAATGATGGTTGCACCCAGACGCGTAAATTCAAACCGGTCGATCAATGGACGTCTTCCTGTTTCGGATTCGTTTGGGTAAAGCCGTGCCCGGTCAGCACCCGCGTCACTGCCGCATTGGCCGCCTTCAATACCTCCGCCAACGGCTGCGCCGCATCGATTTCGACGATCGGCGCGCCGTTGAATTTGAGCAATGGCGTCGCGGTTATTTTGTCGCGCAGCAGTTCGCGGCGGTGGTCGGGTTTGCGCGCGCAGGCGGTATCCAGATCAACATTCAGGCGGATCACCAGATCCGGCCGGTAGCCGGTCATCCATTCGTACATGACGCGCTCGCGCCGCGCCAGCCAGCGCACGAAGGCACTGCCAGGCGCATCCACCGACAAGCCGGTGCCATCGTAAGCCCCCGGCAGTTCGAGCTGCGGATAGCGGTCTGCAATGATGATGATCCCCCGGCGGCGCAGAGCCATCATCCGCCTGAAACGGCGAAGGCGGCGCAGCGAGAACGCAAAAATGACCAGCGCGGTGAAGAATCCGGGCGATTTTTTCTCGCGCAGGGCGCGTGTCTTATCGGTTTTGCGCGCGATGACCGGCTCCAGCCGTTTCCCGATCAGCGGTAAGCGGGTGATCGTGCGCCCCAGATTGCCGGACTGCTTGCCCAGGTGGGAAGCTACCGCAGGGCCGAAGGTTTGCGCCCAGCCCAGTATCTCTGCGCTGACTGTGGATTTGCCCGAACCATCACAGCCGATGATGGCGATCAATGGGCCGAGTTCTGTTTTCTTTGCCGACATCCTGAAGTTCCGTTTGAAGTATCTGTCGCCCAACCACAAGTAAAATCCCGGCCTTGGCCGGATGGGGGGCGGCATTCTATCACGCTGGCTTGCTCTGTTTGGCAGGCGCGAAAGGCGACTATTGAATCAGGAAATATCGGCGAAAGTTGTATTGAAACGGCGCAAAAGGTGAATGATCAGCGAAGTCAGGGCAAGCATCGCCCAGGCGTAGTACCAGACCGGGTTTTCCGGCAACTGGCCAATATCAAAACCGCGACGGGCGAGGTCGTTGAGGATCAGGGCATTGGCCAGCCAGAATAGTTTTTTGTTTTCACGCCGTATGCAGCGACCGAGCCAGAACGGGTATTTGGGTTTTAGCCAGCAGCACAGGCGGGGCAGCAGAAACGGCACCTTGGCCGACCACTCGGCATGTGCCTTGGCAAACTCCGCGCGCAGAAACTCTTCTTCAAACACGGCAACACGCTCGTAAATCAGGATTGCAAGCAAAAAAACCAGCACCCCGTACACCCAGCTGCCGGACAGCATGGCGATGCCGGTAAAATTGAGGATGCGCCCGACATAAAGCGGGTTGCGCACCAGCGAGTACGGGCCGGAGGTGTTCAATTCCGCCGCAAGCGGCGCATCCTTCGAATTTCCCGATGTGCCCGGCGCGGCATAACCGCTGGTGATGACGCGGATCAGCGCGCCGACCGAGGCAACCGCCAGCGACAGCCAGAACCATATCTGGTTGGCGCCTTCACTGGCGAACGGGCCGGCAGCGCTCGACTGATAAGCGATCAACGCGCCGATAATCACAATGGCGGTCAGATAGTGGCCGCGAATCCTGAACAGCTTTTCTCCGCTGCGGGCGAGCTCATATTGGTACATTTGTTCGGTTCCTTGCAAATTGGGATGAAATACAGGCAAGCATGATCCGGCTTTGTATGCCCGACCGATTCATCACCTCCATGGCTATGTGGGTCGGCCATGGCGCAAGAAACTTACAATCAAGGGAATCTCTATAAATTCGTCATACCGGCGAAGCTGCCGTGTCGGACCGGACAGAATTAACCAACAAAAAACTCAACCTTGTCCAGCAAAACGAAACATACAAGGCGGTGTCCAGTCAGTAGAACAGACAGAGCAAGGCACTGACAAGAAAGCATTTTAATTAAACCCGCCGGATTCCGGCCTTCGCCGGAATGACGGAATTTGAATTTATAGAGATGCCCTCAAGACGCATTGGGAAATGTCGCGGGCGGATGCCCAGCAGGAAAACATCCGCCGCGCTATACCTGCATATTCATGATGTCGTTATAGGCGGCCACCATCCTGTTGCGCACCTGGACCGCGGTCTGGAACGAGATGTTGGCTTTCTGCATCGCGATCATGGTGTCGCTCAAACTCACCTTGTCATCGCCCAGCACGAAAGCTTCCTGCATGGCGCCCGCCTCGCGCTGAGCCCGGTTCACGCCATCCAGCGAAGACTTCAGTACATTGGCGAAATCAACGCCACCGCTTGCCGTCGCTGCCGATGTGCCGGGCTGGCCTTGCGCCACTGCCACGGCGGCGCGCATTTGCGCCAGCAGGCTGTCAACGCTGGAAACTCCGTTTACGCTCATCTTGTTCTCCTTGACGCTTTTCCACGGCAGCACAGTAACAGTCCCCGCGCGAGGCCTTGTTCCGGAATAGCGCGGTAATTTCCCCGCTTTTCCGCGCACCGGACTTGACCTGCAGGCCGATAATCCGCAGCGTAAAGAAATGAAGCAGGAACTCTCCGGGTGAAAGATATGGCTGAAACAACGATGAACAGCAATCCGAACATGACGCAATTGTTGCTCGGCATCCCCAGCCAGCAAAAGCTGGGATTGATCGTGGCGGTCGCCGCGACCGTCGCCCTGCTCTCCGGGTTGTGGCTGTGGGGACAGACGCCGGACTACCGGGTGCTGTATGCCAACCTGGCCGAGCGCGATGGCGGCACGGTGATCGAGTCGCTGCAGCAGCAGAACATTCCCTACAAGTTCGCGGAAGGCGGCGGCGCGCTGATGGTGCCCGCCGACCGGGTGCATGAAGTGCGCCTGAAGATGGCCGCGCTGGGCCTGCCCAAAGGCGGCACGGCCGGTTTCGAGCTGATGGAAAACCAGAAATTCGGCACCAGCCAGTTTCTCGAACAGGTCAATTTCCAGCGCGCGCTGGAAGGCGAGCTGGCGCGCTCGGTGCAGACCATGGCCGCAGTGTCGAATGCGCGTGTGCATCTGGCAATCCCAAAACCCAGCGTGTTCATCAAGGAAAAACAGAAGCCTTCTGCTTCGGTGGTGCTGGCGCTGTATGCCGGGCGCGCGCTGGATGAAGGCCAGGTCAATGCTATCGTGCATCTAATCTCCAGCAGCGTGCCGGAGATGAGAGCGGAAAACGTGACGGTGGTCGATCAGAACGGCAATCTGCTGTCGGCCGCGACCGACGGCAAGCGGCAGATGCTGGATGCCTCGCAAATGAAATATGTGCGCCAGATCGAACAGGATTATGTGCAACGCATCATGGATATCCTGTCGCCGATCACCGGCACGCAGAACGTGCGCGCGCAGGTCACGGCCAGCCTGGATTTCACCGAAAAAGAGCAGACATCGGAAAGCTATGCGCCGAATCAGCCGCCGAATGCGGCCGCCGTGCGCAGCATGCAAAGCACGGAATCGCTGGACAGCGTGAAGACCGCCGGGGGCGTGCCCGGCGCGCTGTCCAACCAGCCGCCGGTGCCGGCTACCGCGCCCATCGTCGCCCCGGCCAATGCGCTGCCTGCCGCCAACGGTGCGGCACCGGAAAAGTCGCTCAAGGAGCAGCGCACCAATTACGAAGTGGACCGCACCATCCAGCACACGCGCCTGCCCGCCGGCAATATCAGACGTCTGTCGGTGGCGGTGGTGCTGAACAACCGCAGTGTGGCCGACGCCGAAGGAAAAATGGTGTCCACCCCGTACAGCGAGGAGGAAAAGAACCAGATCGCGGCACTGGTCAGGGAAGCGGTCGGCTTTGAAGTAGCGCGCGGCGATAGCCTGAATCTGCTCAACAGCGCCTTCAACGACACGCAGGAAGTGCTGGAGGAAATCCCGTTGTGGCAACAGCCGGAGATCGTCGCGCTGGCCAAGGACCTGCTGAAATATCTGCTGATCGGCGGTGGCATACTGTATCTGCTGTTCGGCATCATCCGCCCGGCCTTCCGCCGCGCCACCGAAACAGCGATGGAACAAGCAGAGGCGCAAACAGAAAGCGATGCCGGAGAAGGCGCTGCCGGCCATGGCGCGGCAGCTCAAGGCGGCGCGCAGCACCAGTCGGGCAACAGCTATGACCAAAACTTGCAGGTTGCCAAACAACTGGCCAAGGACGACCCCAAGATCGTCGCCACGGTGGTCAAGGAATGGGTGAACAAGGAATGAGCGACGCCGGCATCAACAAGAGCGCGATCCTGCTGATGACCCTGGGCGCGGATGAGGCGGCCGGGGTGATGAAGTATCTGGAACCGAAAGAGGTGCAGAAGATCAGCACGGCCATGGTGGCGCTAAAGAATCTCAATCGCGACCAGATCGCCGAAGTGTTCGAGGAGTTTCACCTCAGCGCCGCCGAGAAGACCACCATCGGCATGGACTCGGACGGCTACATCCGCAACATGCTGAACAAGGCGCTGGGCGACGACAAGGCGGCGGGATTGCTTGACCGCATCCTGCACAATAGCGACACCAGCGGCATC
>CAYTZF010000122.1:0-8229 GCA_964442265.1 uncultured Sideroxydans sp. | reverse complement strand
ATGACGCGGGCGGCATGCAGCGCTGGCTGTTCTCCGCCATCGCCATCGTCGCTGCTGTATGGATCATCTGGCTGTTGCGCAAACATCAAGCCGAAAAACTGTTCAGCTTCGCGCTGGCCTTCATCCTCGGCGGCGCGCTGGGTAATCTGATCGACCGCGTCGCTTACGGTTATGTGGTGGATTTTCTCGATTTTCACTGGGCGGGCTATCATTTCGCCGCGTTCAATCTGGCCGACTCCGCCATCACCTGCGGCGCGGCGTTGTTGATCTTGGATAGCCTTAAGCAGAAAAAGACACTACCCGTTCGTGGTGAGTAGGCGAAGCCGTATCGAACCATCCGGCGCGGTACGCGACGGTGCGCCTTCGGCTTCCCCCGATACGGCTTTGCCTGCTCGGGACGAACGAAATGAGGGATGTGAATAAAATCTATGACTAAGGAACAAAATGGAAGTATTACTCGCTAATCCGCGCGGTTTCTGCGCCGGGGTCGATCGCGCCATCGAGATCGTCGAGCGCGCGCTGGCGCTGCACGGTGCGCCGATCTATGTGCGGCACGAAGTGGTGCACAACAAATTCGTGGTGGAAGGCCTGAAGGCCAAGGGCGCGATTTTCATCGAAGACCTGTCCGACGTGCCGCCCGGCAGCATCCTCGTCTTCAGTGCGCACGGCGTGCCTCAATCGGTGCGGCGCGAAGCCGAGGCGCGAAATCTGACGGTGTTCGACGCCACCTGTCCGCTGGTGACCAAGGTGCATATCGAAGTCTCGCGCATGCGCCAGCAGGGCAAGGAGATCGTGATGATCGGCCACAAAGGCCATCCCGAAGTGGAAGGCACGATGGGGCAGAGTAACGGTGGCATGTATCTGGTGGAGACGCCGCGGGACGTGGCGCAATTGCAGGTGCGGGACGCGCGGAATCTGGCCTATGTCACGCAGACTACCCTGTCGGTGGACGATGCCAGCGCCATCATCGCCGCCTTGAAGACCCGCTTTCCCTTCATCACCGGACCGAAGAAAGACGACATCTGCTATGCCACGCAGAACCGCCAGGACGCGGTGAAAGTGCTGGCGCAACAATGCGATCTGGTGATCGTGGTCGGCTCGCCCAACAGCTCCAACTCCAACCGGCTGCGCGAAGTGGCGCAGAATCTCGGCGTGCCTGCCCATCTGGTGGATAGCGCTGCCGAGCTCAAAGCGGAATGGTTGCAAGGCAAGCTGCACGTGGGCGTCAGCGCCGGCGCTTCCGCGCCGGAAGTGCTGGTCGGGGAAGTGGTCGCGCGGTTGCAGGCATTGGGCGCGCAGCAGGTGCAGGAGCTATCGGGTATCGAAGAGAATGTTGTTTTTCCTTTACCCAAGGCGCTGTCGAACTAGTGCAGTGCATCGCTCTTGGCGATGCTGATGTGCAACCCCTTGCAGATCGGGCTTTAGCCCGACTCAGTCGAAGTTTGCCGTTCGTTGTCGGGATGAATCCCGACCTACAAACCCCATGGCACTCCCTGTGGGTCGGGTTTTAACCCGACGCGGTCGAAGTTTGCCGTTCCTTGTCGGGATGAATCCCGACCTACGAACCCCATGACCCGCCCTGTGATGACACAAACAAAGACGGCGCCCGAGGGCGCCGTCATGGCAACTTCATCCGGCGATTACTTCACGATCAATTCCCGCCAGGAGATGCGCCGTGCCACGCCATCCGCGCTGGCGTTCTCGAACACGGGGCTGGCTTGCGGCTCGTGCCCGCCGGATCCCTGGGTGTAAGAAAGGATCTTGCCGCTTTGCAACATCGCGACAACCGGGCGCGAACTCAACTCGTGGCCGAGCAACAGGCCCACGATGCCATTGGGCGCGGTGCTGACCGCGCCGCCGGTGCGATAGTCGAGCTGGTACAGGAAGCTGTCGCCGCCGACCGAGCAGGAACTGGAGCTCGGCAGGTTGGTGGCGACCACGATCGTTCCCTTGATGATGGCCGGATCGGTGTTGACCCGTTCCCCCGTTTGCGTGAAGTCGGCAAACCAGCCTGAATCGGTGTTGAAGTTCACCACATGATTGCTCGAGACGAATACCGTTTCTCCGGTCGCGCAGACCGACACCGGCGTGCCGGCCGGGCAGAGTACCGCGGTCTGGGTTTGCTCCACGAAGGTGCCAAGCGTACGCGGATTGTCATGGATCGCCACGCTCGGTGTTGCCGCGGCCGGGAAAGTGTCCTTGATGGCGTAGATGGAATCCTGGCTGGGGTTGTTCTGGTCTGTCGCGCCCAGATAGCGTCCCGTGCCCACGTTCACCACAATGATACCGCTCACCAGGGTGATCAGCGGTTTGGCCGTGATCGGCTGCGCAACGTTCGAGGCATCGCGCAGGGCGGCGAGCAGTTGAACGTCGAAGCCGGCCGCCCCGACATCACCGTTGATGTCGAAGCGCCACAGATTGCCTTCCAGATCCCCGCCGTACACCGCGATGGCCGTAGCGTCGATCCCCGGCGTTGTGACCGGCGCATCGATGCGCGCCAGGCCGCTGGGTGAACCGGGAGCTCCCACGCCCGTGCTCATGTCGCGGATGACTGCGCCCGTGGCGGCATTCAGCACATACAGATGGCCTTCACCGTCGCCAGTCGTGTTGTTGTAGCCGGAGGTGACCAATACCACCCAGGTCCCATCCGCCAATTTCACCACTTTGGGATTGCCATAGGTGAAGCCCATGTTGGCATCGGTGAACTCCCACAATGCTTGCGGGTTGGCCGGATCGGTGACATCGAGCGCGTAGTAGCCTTGGCCGCCGTGGTTGAGGCCGCCGACCAGAATAGTCTTCCACACCGCATTGGCATTATCGGTGCAGAAACTCGTGCAGATATCCGCCGCCACCGGCGAGCCATCGACGTAGAACTGGTGCTTGTTGCCGTAATCCTTGTCGGCCAGTCTATACAGCTCGGGCATGACGATTCTCGGAATATAAGCCCAATCTTCCTGCCCGCCTTCATCGACGAGTGCGGTAGATGTGTCATCCTCGGCGCGGAAGGCATGCAGCATGCCGTCGTTCGCCCCGACATAGACCATCGCGCGGCGGCCGGCCTGGGCGGTCTTGAAGCTGCCATACCCCGGATCGGAGAAGGCGGCAGTGGGTTTCTTGATATAGACCGATTCCGAATCCACGATGTCGCCCAGCAGATTCGCGCGTTGGCGGTAGTACTTGGTGCCATCCTGTTTGTCACCCTCGTTGCTGCGCTCCCCAGCGAGGTAATTGACCAGATTCGCGCCGGACGCAGCCGCTTCGGCGGTTTCGTCCATGCACACTGTGTCCGGTGGGCAAGCCTCTGCAGGCGGTGTGGTGTTGGCGAACTGGGATAGCCGGTTGCCGCCGCCGTGCAGCGCGGTCAGATTGAAATAGCCTTGCTCTGTCGCGGTCAGGTTGGCAAAAGTGAACAGCTTGAGATTGTCGCCGACCCCCGGATCGAAGGTGTAGATCGTGCGCGAGGCATTCGCGTCCAGCTTCGCCTGGGCCGACCAGTCAATCGTGGCTTCGATGGCGCCGGTGGTGGTATTCAACTGTTGCCGCGTCAGCTCTCCGGTCCAGTTCAGCGAAAGGTAGGACGAACGGAACAGGAAGTTATCGCCCTCGGTGACGAACGCGGTACTGGTCGTCGCCGCCGCTGCCGAACCCAGGCGGGTCTGGATGTTGGCCAGCGCGCTGATCAGGCCGACGCTCAAGTCGGACGGGTTTTTGGCGCTGAAGTAGGTGCCGCGTCCGTCCACGGCGGCGTGCCACAGGTCGTCGATATCTTCCGTCGAGTCGGCAACCGGGATCGGCCAGTCGCAGGTCGATCCGGCCAACTGCCATGAGCAGAGTCCCCCGCCATCGGCCAATTCACCGTGCGCGACCGAGTAATAATCGCCGCTGACGGCGCTCTTGTAGAGCGGGTCGAACACCATCTTGCCGCGCGCGCCCAGGCCCACCGTGAAGGTCGTCATGTGCTGGTGGCTGGCCGTGTCTTCGGCGGTGATCGGCACGTTGTTGAGGCTGATATCGGTGCCGTTGACCGTGCCTATGGCACCCGAAGTGTCGTTCGACAGGGCGACCGTGCGCAAATCGGTCTTGTAGTAATACTCCGCCACGTCAGCCAGGGTGTCGAACGTGCCGCCACTCGGCGCCGAGCAGAAGGTGGCGGTCCAGCCGTTGCCGGCGGTTGCCGGCTCGGCGACGCATCCTGCGGCAGGCACCCCGGCAGTGGTCGTGGTATTGCAGGAGGTCGTGATGTAGTCGGGCGTGCCCCCCGTCCCCGGGGTGCAACTCGCCACCCCGTGCGCCGCAACCACGGTATTGGTCGCGCAGGTGGTGGTCGTGTAGGGCGGAATTCCCAGGGTTCCGGCAGTGCAGGAAGGTGCCGGGGCAGGGCCGGTGGTCAGCGTCTGGCAACTGATAAATTGCCCGGACGCATTGAAGGTTCCGCTGAACGTTCCGCCGGTCGCGGTGCAGCCGCCTAGCGGGACGCCCACCCAGGCCTGGCTCGGCCACGCCGGGGTATTGAAAGGCAAGGTGCCGGCATTGATCACCCGGCATTCGCGCGCGGTCGGCGTGCTGGAGCCGGAGGCGGGCGGTTGCGCGATCGGGGTGCAGGTGGCGGAGGCGTAATTGGCAAAAGCGGTCCATGGCGAATAGCGGCATTGGGTGCCGCTTAAGGTGGTCATCGGCACGCCCGGTGATTCGGCATCGAAGTTGTCGGTGCACGAGCCAATATTGCTCCAGCCGCCCCATTTGTAGCGGCAATCGACCGTGGCGCTTGGAGTACAGCTCCCGTTCGCTACCGTCGTGCTGGTCCAGCCGCCGAAGCTGCCCGCGACGGGACAGGTTCTCACCTTGCCGCTGGCATCGGCGGTGGCGGATGTGGTCGCGTTGACATAGGTTGCCGTGCAGGTCGGCGGATAGGTTGGCACAGCGGTGGCGACCCCCCCGGTGATGGCGCAATTCACATGCGGGTTGGATACGTCGCAGGTGTTATTTGCGCCCACCGGACCGCCGCCGCCATAACTGGTGGTGGGACAGGCGGTGATGACCTTGCCGGCGACGGCCGTGCTGGAAGCGTTGGCGCCGTTGAACGTGGTCGCGCAGGTCGGCGGGTAGTTCGTGACCCGGTTTGTCGACGCACCCGCCGTGGCAGCGCACTGCACATTGGGCAGGGTGCCGTCACAGATGTTGGTGTAAGAGCCGGGCAATGCGCTGACATCGCCGCCGCCGCCGAAACCGGATGGGGTGGTGCAGGCGGTGATGACCTTGCCGCTGCCATTGGCGGTGCTGCTGCCTGTCGCGTCGAAGTTGGTCGCGCAGGTCGGCGGGTAGTTCGTGACCCGGTTTGTCGACGCACCCGCCGTGGCGACGCATTTCACATGGGACAGGGCGCCGTCACAGGTGTTATTCGCACCCACATCGCCGCCGCCGCCATAAGCGGCAGTCGGACACGCGGTAATCACCCTGCCGCTGGCATCGGCAGTAAAGGTGCCGCTGACATTCCCGTCGTAGGTAGGCACGCAACTTGGCGGATAGTTGGCGACGTAGGCCGGCGCCAGGGCGGTGCCGGTCACGCATTCGACGGTATTCCCCCAGGTCGGCGTGCCGGCCGCGCGTGTTCCGCCGATACAGGTGTTGCCCGCCCCGATGTTCTGGGCGGGGGAAAAGCTGCCTGCCAGGGTGCAGGCGGTGGTCACGCTTCCGCCGACATTACCGAGCGTGCAGGTCGGCGGATAGTTGGTCACAAAAGTTGTGATGGCCGTGTCCAGCGAGCAGAACACGTGTGCCGAGTTGGTGCAGGCGGCAATCGGCGCTGGCGTACTTGGAGCGGTGGTGGGGCAGGCGGTGACGACCTTGCCTCCAGGATCCACCGTGCTGCTGCCATTGATGCCGTTGTAACTGATCGAGGCGGGACAGGTATCCCCAGAGGCCATCGCATAGTTCACGTAAGCCGAGGTGGCAGTGCCGATCGGGCATTGCACTGTGGCGCTGCCGGTGCAGCTCTGCCCGGCGGTCAGCGCGGTGACAGCAGACCAGGTGCCGCTGACCGGGCAGGCGGTGACGACACTATTGGCGACGCCGTGATTGGTCGCAGCCGTGCCGCCGGTGCCGGCCGTATAGGTGGTCGCGCAGCCCGGATTGGTGAAACTGGTGTAATTCGTGCTCGTGCCGCCGAGCGAACATTCCACGGTGGCACTGTCCGCGCAGGACTGGCCGTTGGTCAGCGCGGTGGTCGGACCGAAGGATCCGGCGGTGCTGCAGTCGGTGACATTGCCGCTGCTGTTGGCGGTGCTGTTCCCGCCCGCGTTGTAGGTGTCGGTGCAGGTCGCGCCGAAGGTGAGATAGGCGGGCGTGTTGGTGGCCATCCGGCATTCGGTCGAGCTGCCGAAAGGACCGGTGCCGCTCACCGTGGCACAACTGTTGCCGCCGCCGACGTTGGCCCAGGCAGAGTAGTCGCTGCCGTCATTCGAGCAGGCTGAAATCGACTTGCCGCTGCCATCTGACGAGCTGGTGCCGGGATTGTTGTAGGTCACCGCGCAGGCGGCGGGGTTGGTCGTGACGTAGTTCGTGCTGGTACCGGTGAGCCGGCATTCCCTGGCCAGCACGGTCGTGTAATTGGGGCTGGAGGATTGGGCGGCGGGGGTGCAGGTGGTGTTATTACCTGCATTGCTCCAGTTCGAGAAGTTACCCACCCCGTTGGCGGAGTTGTAACGGCAATCCGTGGTTTTGCCGCTGCCATCGGGTGTTGGGTTAACCGTGCAGGCTGAGCCGGTGTCTGCCCAGTTGGAGGTCGTCACGGTTTGGCATTCGGTCGCCGTGCCAACGGTGAAGGGGGACGTGCTGTCCTTTGCCACGGGGGTGCAGGTACTGACCCCGCTCCACCCGCTCCACCCCGTGTATTGGCACTGCGTGGTTTTGCCCGTGCCGTCCGGCGTGGCATTCGTGGTGCAGGATCCGACATTGTGATAGGGCGTAGCCACCACGGTCCGGCATTGGGTTGCCGTGTTGACGGTGAAGGGGGAAGTTCCGTCCTTTGCCACGGCGGTGCAGGAGGCTGTGTTGCTATAGCCCGTCCAAGTCGAGTAGCGGCAGTTGTTGCCGTTGCCCGACCAGGCCGTGCCGGGAGTGGTGACCGTGCCGAAAGCGACGGTGCAGCTCCCCGCTGAGTTATTCCAGGTGGCAGCACCCGTGGTCCATGACGTGGAGCCGCCGGGAGCGGTGACATAGCGGCATTGTCTGATTGTCCCGTCCAGGTTGTACCAGGTACAAGAGGCCACGTCGGTCCACGAATCCCAATTGCTGCCGTTATCAAAAGATATCCGGGTTTGCAGATACATGGTCGAAAACTGCAAGGTGCTGGTGCGCGATTGCAGTTGCAAGACCCGTTCCTGCAGCTTCGCAGTGCGGTGTTGCAACTGGTCGATTTTCCGTTGCAGTTGCGACGTGCGCTGCTGCAGCGTGCCGCTGGTGGCCTGCAGGTTGGTGCGCCACTGCAATTTGGCAGTGGTTTTTTGTGATTTTGTCGCCCACAGCAGCGGGGCGGTGGTTACCTGCTGCTTGGTTTGCCACTGCAGGGGTGCGGTGGTTTGCTGCTGGTCGGTGGACCAGAGTTGCTGCTGGACGGTCTGCTGCAGGTCGGTCCGCCATTGCAGGGGCGCATCGGTGTGCTGCTGGTCGGTCTGCCACTGCAGGGTTTTGGTTGTGGCCTGCAGGTCGGTCTGCCACTGCAGGGTTTTGGTTGTGGCCTGCAGGTCGGTCGTCCAGTTTAGGGTCGAGTCCTTGTATTGCTGTTTGGTGCGCCATTGCAGCGGACCGGTTCTGCTTTGCAGGTCGCTGGTGCGGGACTGGTTCTGCTGCGTCCATTGCTGATCTTCGCTGGTTGTTTTGAGCAAATTTGTATCGGTCCGCTCGGTGTGGCTGGTGGTTTTCTCGCGATAAGCACCGTCAAAATACGGGCGCGGCTCGTCACCGTCCTGGTTACCCACCAGGTTGCCATCAAGATCGAAACCTGCGCCAAAGTTCCATGATCCGTCGGAAGTGAGGATGGTGAAGTTCTGCTGGCAGGAATACTGGATGGGGTCGACCACCGCCGTGCCGTTGAAATTGGCCAGCTTGGCCGCATACATCGAGCCGACCTTGGCGAGCGCTTCGCGCAAGGGCGAGTTATTGTCGGGAGTGGCATGGTAAAGCTTGGTGTACCACTCGAGTTTTTGCGCCGCATCGAACGAGTCCAGGGCC
>CAYTZF010000121.1:0-7591 GCA_964442265.1 uncultured Sideroxydans sp. | reverse complement strand
CACCATCTGCTCCGGCGACATCTGCTCGGTCAGCTGGGTGAAGTTGACCAGATCGGCGAACATCACCGTCACATCCGCATAACCGTCCGCGATCAACCCCTCTTTGCTCTTCAGGCGCTCGGCGATATTCGAGGGCAGCACGTTGAACAACACGCGCTCCGATTTTTTCTGTTCTTCCGCCAGCAACGCATGTTGCCGGTCGAGTTGTTCCTTGATTTTTTCGGTCTCGATGACGAAATGCCGCACCAGGAAATACAGGATGGAGGACATCGCGGCAAAATTAAGGGCAAAAAACAGGCCGATGGTGTTCATCGGGATACCACCGCTTCCGCCGTTTCCCAGCATATAGTCAAAAAATCCCGACAACACAGTCAGCACCATATACGCAAAGAACCAGGGAATTGATTCGCGCCAGCTGGCCGCCACCAGCGCACCGATCGGTGCCAGTAAAGCCCACAGCGTCACCCCGCTGGAAGTCACCGAACTGCCCATGCTCCATTGCATGATGAAAGGCGCAAACAGGAACAGCGACAGCTGGATAAAGCGGAAGGCCGCGAAATTGCGGGTCTTCATGTAATACAGCAGCGAGCCAACCGAGACCACCTGGTAGCCGAGCGGCACATTACTGGAGAATTTCACCCCCATCGCCCAGTAAATCGCCAGCCACAGCATGACGGCAAAGGTCATGAAGGCGGCAGCGAAGATGAGCAGACTCTTGCGCAGCTTGTCTTCCTGCGAGTCGAGCACCTCCGGCTTGATTTCCTGCGAGCTGATATGTTGCGCCACACGGCCTCCCTCTATCATCTGGGGGAATGATTACACGAAGCGTGCCTAAAGGGAATATGCCGCAGGATATATAGATCCGCGGCGGCCGGCATAAATTAGCTGAACGGTCAGCTTCAATATCGGCGTGGAAACGGCTAGAATCGCAACCCCTGCAACGATGCTTAAAATCCAAGGAAACACACCATGTCCATGTCCGACCGCGACGGCTTCATCTGGCACGACGGCAAGCTCGTCCCCTGGCGCGAAGCAACCACCCACGTGCTGACCCATACCCTGCATTACGGCATGGGCGTATTCGAAGGGGTGCGGGCATACAAGACGAAGCAGGGCACCGCGATCTTCCGCCTGCAGGAACATACCGACCGCCTGTTCAACTCGGCCTATATTTTTAAAATGAAAATGCCGTTCGACAAACAGACGTTGATCGAGGCGCAGAAGGAAGTGGTGCGCGCCAACAAGCTGGAATCCTGCTACATCCGCCCCATCGTGTTCTATGGCTCCGAGGGAATGGGCATTGCCGCCGCCAACATCAGCGTGCATGTCGCCATTGCCGCCTGGCCGTGGGGCGCGTATCTGGGCGAGGAAGGGATGGCCAAAGGGATCCGCGTCAAGACTTCCAGCTTCACCCGCCATCATGTGAACATCAATATGTGCCGCTCCAAATCGGTCGGCACCTATACCAACTCCATCCTCGCCCATCAGGAGGTAGCCCAGGACGGCTATGACGAGGCGATGCTACTGGATGTGGACGGCTATGTGGCGGAAGGCGCTGGCGAGAATATCTTCATCGTGAAGAAAGGCAAGCTCTACACGCCCGATCTGACCTCGTGCCTGGAGGGCATCACGCGCGACTCGATTCTGACCCTGGCCAGTGACATGGGGATCGAGTTGATCGAGAAGCGCATTACCCGCGACGAAGTGTATTGTGCCGAGGAGGCCTTCTTCACCGGCACGGCAGCGGAAGTGACACCGATCCGCGAACTGGACACCCGGATCATCGGCAGCGGCAGCCGCGGCCCCGTCACCACCCGCCTGCAACAGGCATTCTTTGACATTGTCAGCGGCAAGAACCCGAAGTACGCCGGCTGGCTGGCGCACGTTTAAATCCACGTTCAGGAGAAATCATGTCAGACACCCCGCTCAAGCAGCGTTACGTTGAAGTGACCGCATCGGCTCTGCCTTTGTTTTGCCCGACCCCGGCAGTCAGTTTGTGGAGCGCCCATCCCCGTGTCGCCATTCCGGTGGAAAAACTGGGCGAGGCAACCTGCCCGTATTGCGGCACGGTGTACAAGTTCAAAGGCGAGTTGCCAAAAGGCCATCATTAAATCCAACAACGTCCGGGATCATTCCAATCCTTCCGTTTTATATCCAATGAAAAAAATCCTCGTCGTCGCCCCCAGTTGGGTGGGCGATTGCGTGCTGATGCAACCGATGCTGGAGCGGTTGCACCAACGCCATCCCGGTGTGCAAATTGATGTCTTCGCGCCCCCCTGGACGGAAAAACTCCTGCACCTGATGCCGCAGGTGCACACAGTCATCACCAACCCGTTTGCCCACGGCTCACTGGCTTTGGGGGCTCGGCGAAAACTGGGGACGCAGTTGAGTGCCGGCGGCTACGACCAGACCATCGTGCTGCCCAACTCCTGGAAATCGGCGCTGCTGCCTTACTTTGCCAATATCCCCCTGCGCACCGGCTTCATCAGCGAAGCCCGCTTCGGTCTGCTCAACGATGCACGCCGTTTGAGCAGAAGCAGACTGCCGCTGATGGTGGAACGCTTTGCCGCGCTGGCCGAAGCCAAAGGGACAGCCGTGGCGCGCCCGGTGCCCGCGCCACGGCTGCACATCTCTGCCGAAGAAAAGGCTGCCGCGCTGGCCAAATTCAAACTTTCACATGACCGACCGATTGTAGTGTTTTGCCCCGGCGCGGAATATGGTCCGGCCAAACGCTGGCCGCCGCACTATTACGCCGAACTGGCGCAACAGTTGCATGGGCGGGGCTATCAGGTATGGCTGATCGGCTCGCCCAGGGACAGGGAACTCGGTGAAAAGATCGTTGCCCTCGGCAATTCGCGGGTGCACAACCTGTGCGGCGACACCGATCTGGCCGAGGCAATTGCATTGATGGCCGGGGCCAATCTGGTGGTCAGTAACGATTCAGGATTGATGCACATCGCTGCCGCGCTGGATCGCCCGTTGCTGGCGATCTTCGGTTCCAGCAGTCCACAATTTACCCCGCCGCTGTCAGAGCGGGCACAGGTTCTGAAGCTGGATTTGCCCTGCAGCCCCTGCTTCAAACGCGAATGCCCGCTCGGCCACTTCGACTGCATGCTGAAGCTGACGCCGCAAACCGTTGCGCAGCACATCCCGCCGTCCGGGGATCGTTGATTGCCGACACGGCTCAATCGGGCATAACGTCCGCCTGCCCATATATTACCCAGCGATTTTTGCCGCCCTGTTTCGCGCGATACATGGCTTGGTCCGCGTGGTTCAACAGCTTTTCCACCCCCGTGGCATCACGCGGATAAAGGCTGATGCCGATACTGGCCGTCACTTTTTCCGCGTGCTCGCCCAGTTCATACGGTTGCGCCACGGATTTAATGATCTTGCGCAACACACGGCGCAAGCCTTCACCATGCCCCACTCCGCGCAGCAGGATGGTGAACTCGTCGCCGCCCAGACGGGCGACGGTATCGCCTTCGCGCACGCAACCTCGCAGGCGCTGCGCGACAATCTGCAGCAGCTTGTCGCCAGTCGCATGGCCGCGCGCGTCGTTCACCGCCTTGAAACCGTCAAGGTCGATAAACAGCACGGCAAATTCGCTCTTGTTGCGCTTGGCATGGATGATCTCCTGCTGCATCCGGTCCTGGAACAGCATGCGGTTCGGCAGTTCGGTCAATGCATCGTGATAGGCGAGATAGTGAATCTCTTCCTCCAGGCGGCGCTTTTCCGAAATATCCTGCTGCACCGCCAGAAAGTTGATCAGCTCCCCTTTTTCCCCGAACAGGGGCGAGATGCTCTGGGTGACCGTATACAGCTCGCCCGATTTTTTTCGGTTAACAATATCACCGCGCCAATCCAGGCCACTGGCAATGCGCAACCACATCTCCTGCCAAAAAATCGGGTCATGCCGCCCGGATGAAAAAACGTGCGGTGAGCGCCCCATGATTTCCTCCCGCGTATAGCCGCTGATGCGGGTCAGCGCCTGGTTCATCCATTCCACCTTCCCCGCGCAATCGGTAATAAACATGGCGTTGGAAGCATTGCGCATGGCGACTTCCATCAGGCGCAATTCCTGTTGTTCCCTGGCTTCGATAATCGCCACGGTGACGCGCGCGGCAAACGCGGAAAGCCGGCTGACGGCAAAGGAATCAAAAGCGCTCTCCTGCGCCGAATACATCAGCAGCACGCCGATGACTTTGCCATGCAAGCTCAACGGGATAGCCAGGATACGGCGCAGGCCGTGTTGTTCCGCGCGCGCGCGCCACGGTGCAAACTGCGGCGCATCGGTGCTCAGCACGACCGGCCGATTCTCACGCACCGCAACCCCGGCCGGTCCGCCCCCCTGCGGCGTATCGTCCCAGCGCACCGCGATATTTTTCAGATAATTTTTTGCGCCCGCCGCATCGCTGATTTCGACCGTTCCATCAGCCGCCTTCATGCCCAGCCAGACCAAACTGAAACCGAACAGATCAACCATCCGCTGGCAGATGCGGCCGGCCACCTCGTGCATCGGGTATTTATGCAGAATGTACTGGTCGATTTCCTGCAACAGGTGGTCGGTGACGATCTGTTCGCGCAGGTTATAGCGCAAAACAGCCGCCACCAGTTCGCGCTCCACTGTGGGCACAAGGCGCTGTCTGTCTTCCAGCGCCACGCAATCCTGCGCGCCCAGTTGCATCGTCTCGGTCAAATTGAGTTGGCCCGGCTCGCGCAGCAGGACAATGCAGGGGATATCCATCTCTCCCGCGCGCAGCACGGCAACCACTTTTTTAACCGATAATCTTGACCCGGGGGAAATGAAGATGATCTGCGGCAGTTCGCGCAGGCACGCCTTGAGTGAAGGCATATTTACCGCATGGCAGGGTGTCAGCCGATAACCGCTTGCGTCAAAAGCCTGGACGACGCGGTCCGCATCCGCCCCGGCGGTGGCGACGAACAAGGTTCTCAATACTTTCATGTCAGCAGGCTTTGCGACAAAGGCTCGCCCAAACCGGCCTCGCCCAACCAGCCCAGCGCCATCAATTCACCCATTAACTGGCTGAATTCCGCCAGAGTCCCGGGTTTCTGCACGAAGCTGTTGGCGCCAATCTGGTAAGCCAGCACCACATCCGGCGGTTCATGGCTTTGCGAAAAGACCACAATGGGAACCTGCTGCAATCGCTGATCCATGCGCAGCGTGCGCAACACCGCCAAACCGATCAGTTTGGGTAATTTAAGATCAATCAGAATCAGGCGCGGCACCGGATGACCATGGGAGGTTTCGGCGGAAAGCCAATCGAGCGCGGCAACGCTGTCCGGCACCACTGCCAAATGCAGATTGCCGGAACAAGCGGCCACCGCCTGCTGCACCAACAGGATCGAAGATTCATCGTCTTCCACCAGCAAGATCGTATCGCCGGTCTGCATCAGCATCGATTCTCCCTTGAGCATCCGCTATGGTTTAAAAGCCCCACTCCGACCCCTGATGTGCTCCGACCAATTTACTCCGGTTGCGTTAACCCCAAACACAAGAACAGACGGGTAATTGCACGGCTATTCGGTCAAAGTTTCGACTTTACCCAATCCGTAACCGATGCCAGCGCCCGGGCCAGATGCTCCGGTTGCGTGCCGCCCGCCTGCGCCATATCCGGTCTGCCGCCGCCCTTGCCGCCGATTTGTTGCGCGACGAAATTCACCAACTCGCCCGCTTTTACTTTCGCGGTCGCATCGGCCGTCACCCCCGCGATCAAACTCACTTTACCCTCATTCACCGCAGCCAGAACAATCGCCGCAGTCTTTAGCTTGTCGCGCAGTTTGTCCATGGTCTCGCGCAGGGTCGCCACATCGGCGCCATCCAGCCTGGCAGCCAGCACTTTCACCCCGTTGATGTCATGCGCCTGCGCGACCAGTTCGTCGCCCTGCGCGGAGGCGAGTTTTGATTTCAATGCGGCGAGTTCCTTCTCCAGCATTTTTACGTGATCCAAAATCTGCGCGACACGCGCCGCCGCTTCCTGCGGTTGCACTTTTGCCGCATCGGCCACTTGCCGCAATTGATCCTCCCGCTGCTGCACCCGCGCCAGCGCGCCAGCGCCGGTCACCGCTTCGACGCGGCGGATGCCGGCCGCGACACCGCTTTCGGCCACAATCTTGAACAGGCCGATATCCCCTGTGCGCTTCACGTGCGTCCCTCCGCACAACTCTTTTGAGCTGCCGATGGACAGCACACGCACTTCGTCGCCGTACTTCTCGCCGAACAGCATCATCGCGCCCGTCTTCTGTGCATCCTCAATACGCATCACGCTGGCATTGGTCGCGCTATTGGCGAGGATCTCCGCATTGACGAGCGCCTCCACGCGGCGGATCTCCGCATCCGTCATCGGCTGGTTCTGCACGAAGTCGAAACGCGTCTTGTCGGCATCCACCTGCGAACCCTTCTGCTGCACATGCTCACCCAGTACTTCGCGCAAGGCCTTGTGCATCAGATGCGTTACCGAGTGGTTGCGCTCGGTGCTCGCCCTTGCCTGCATATCCACGCGCGCGTTGACGCCGTTGCCTACTGTCAACTTGCCGGTCTTCACCACGCCGTGGTGGCCGAACACTGTCGCCTGGATCTTCTGCGTGTCTTCCACCGCGAAGATGCCGTGCACGCTGCGCAGTTCGCCGCTGTCGCCCACTTGGCCGCCGGACTCGGCATAGAACGGGGTGTCGTCCAGCACCACCACGCCCAGGTCGCCTTCGTTCAATTCCTTCACTTCCACGCCGTCCTTGTACAGCGCGAGCACGTTGCCTTTGTGCTCGAGTGTGTCGTAGCCATGGAAGGTGGTGGCAGGACCGGAATATTCGAGATTGGCCGCCATCTTGAATTTTCCCGCCGCGCGCGCCTGTTCTTTCTGCCTCGCCATCGCGGCATTGAACGCGGCATCGTCCACGGTCACTCCGCGCTCGCGACAGATGTCGGCGGTGAGGTCGAGCGGAAAGCCGTAGGTGTCGTGCAGCTTGAAGGCAGTCTCGCCGTTGAACACCTTGTTGCCCGCCTTATCCATCTCCGCCAGATCGGCTTCGAGGATCGCCATGCCGTGCTCAATGGTCGCAAAGAAACGCTCCTCTTCCAGCTTGAGGATACCCTTCACGCGCGCCTGTTCGGCGACCAGCTCGGGATAGGCCGCACCCATCTGTTCCACCAGATCTGGCACCAGCTTGAAGAAGAACGCCTCGCGCGCGCCGAGCTTGTAGCCGTGGCGGATGGCGCGGCGAATGATGCGGCGCAGCACGTAGCCGCGGCCTTCGTTGCCGGGAATGACGCCGTCGGCGATCAGTAAGGAACAGGCGCGGATGTGGTCGGCCAATACTTTGAGCGAAGGCGAATCCAGATCGGCGCAATGGGTCTCGCGCGCCGCCGCCTTGATCAGCGCCTGGAACAGGTCAATCTCGTAATTGGCATGCACGCCCTGCAACACCGCCGAGATACGCTCCAGCCCCATGCCGGTATCCACCGACGGCCTGGGTAGCGGATGCATCACACCGGCTTCGTCGCGGTTGTACTGCATGAACACGTTGTTCCAGATTTCGATATAGCGGTCGCCGTCTTCTTCCGGCGTGCCGGGCA
>CAYTZF010000120.1:0-4903 GCA_964442265.1 uncultured Sideroxydans sp. | reverse complement strand
GGACGCCATCGCGGTCTGTGGCGATGATCCGGAAATTTTCATCGTCGGCGGCGCCGACATCTATGCGCAATCCCTGCATCTGGCGGATACGCTGTACATCACCGAGATCCAACAGGAGGTCGCAGGTGATGCGCACTTCCCACCGTTCGATCAGAGCACTTGGCAGGAAACTTCGCGCGAGATGCGTTCGCAAACCGCCCCGCAGCCGCTGGATTACCACTTCGTCAGCTACCGCAGAAAATAGCCGGATGTGGGTCGGACTTTAGTCCGACCTGTCGGGATGAATCCCGATTTACAACACCGCTCCAACTGTATCAATTTTCTCCGTTTTTGCCCGCCATGATTCACCCCGGCATTGCCGTTTTGTCAACATAAATTAAATAACTTGCACTTTATTTGGTTTTTGGTGCTAGGATTCGCTCACTTTGTCGACAATCGGAGCGATTTCGATGCTGATTCAAGTTCCCGAACAAGGCACTCTCGCAGACGTTGCAACGCGTCGTCTGGCGCACAGCATCGTCACCGGCGAGCTGATGCAGGGACAAAAACTGAACGAGGCAGAATTGGCCGAACGCTTCGGCATGGGACGCGGCCCGCTGCGTGAAGCGTTGCGCCACCTCGAAGGCATGCGCCTGGTGAAACGCGTCCCCAACGCCGGCGCCCGCGTGGTGGTGCTGGACCGCAAGACCCTCTCCGATCTTTACGGCGTGCGCGAAGCACTGGAAGGCATGGCCTGCCGCCTCGCCGCGACGCAAATGACCGGCGACGAGATCGCCAATTTGAGCAAGCTGCTCGACCGCCACGAAGAACAGATCAGGATGGAAGGCGGCAAGGTCTATTCACAAAGCGAGGGCGACCTCGACTTCCACTACCAGATCGCGCGCGGCAGCCGCAACCGGATGCTGATGGACTTGCTTGGCAACGAACAATACCAACTGCTGCGCATGTGCCGCTACCGCACCAGCCGCAAAGCCAACCGCACCCAACCCGCCCTGCAACAACACCGCCTGATCGTCGCCGCACTGGAACAGCGCGATAGCGAACTCGCCGAGCTGTTGATGCGCCGCCACATCCAGGGCGCCTGGAAAAGCATCAGCGAGATGATCGACAAAGAGGAAGCCGCATGATTTTGTTTAGCCGTCATTCCGGCGCAGGCCGGAATCCGGTTCAGTTGTTCAACATGCAGTTGGGTTTTGTCCGCTACGCGGAATTGTTTTATTCGCTGGATTCCGGCCTGCGCCGGAATGACGAAATTTTAGGATTTACGGAGAAAACTGTATGACACAAATGACACTCACCCCCGGCAACAAGCTGCGCCAAGCCGTCGCAGACAATCATCCGCTGCAAGTCGTCGGAGCCGTCACCGCCTATTGCGCCCTCCTGGCGCAGAAGCGCGGGCACAAGGCGCTCTATCTTTCCGGCGGCGGCGTGGCGGCTTCATCGCTCGGCATTCCCGACCTCGGCATCACCACTTTGCATGACGTGTGCGAAGACACTCGACGCATCACTGCCGCGAGCGATCTGCCGTTGCTGGTGGACATCGACACCGGCTGGGGCGGCGCATTCAACATCGCGCGCGCCACGCGCGAGGTGGCACAGGCCGGCGCGGCGGGATTCCACATCGAAGACCAAGTGATGCAGAAACGCTGCGGCCACCGCCCGAATAAGGCCATCGTCAGCCAGGACGAGATGGCGGACCGGATCAAGGCGGCGGTGGATGCGCGCACGGACAGCAGCTTCGTCATCATGGCGCGCACCGACGCGCTGGCGGTGGAAGGCATGTCGTCAGCCATCGCCCGCGCGCAAGCCTGCGTCGAAGCGGGGGCCGACATGATCTTTCCCGAAGCGATCACCACGCTGGCGCAATACGCGGAATTCACCCGGGCAGTGAAGGTGCCGGTGCTGGCGAACATCACCGAGTTCGGCGCGACGCCCCTGTTCAATACGCAGGAACTGGCCGGCGTGGGCGTGCAGCTGGTGCTGTATCCGCTGTCCGCTTACCGCGCCATGAGCAAGACGGCGCTGAACGTGTATCAGCACATCCTCGCCGACGGTTCGCAGCAGAATGTGCTGGCGGACATGCAACCGCGCATGGAGCTGTACGACTATCTCGGCTATCACGCTTACGAGCAGAAACTGGATCGGTTGTTTGCGGAAAAAGGGACGGAATAGGAGAAGAAAAGCGTTTGCCCGCAGATTGCGCAGATTGACGCAGATTGACGCAGATTTTGCAGGACCAAATTTGAATTCCAATCATGGAGAAAAACATGGCAGAAGAAAGCACCCTACCCAAACCCAAGAAATCCGTCGCCCTCTCCGGCACGGTCGCCGGCAACACCGCGGTCTGCACGGTCGGCCGCACCGGCAACGATCTGCACTATCGCGGCTATGACATCCTCGACTTTGCCGAGCAGGCCGAGTTCGAAGAGATCGCGCACCTGCTGATCCATGGCACGCTGCCGACTGCCGCCGAACTGCAAGCCTACAAGACGAAACTGAAAGCGATGCGCGGTCTGCCGCAAGCGGTGAAACAGGCGCTGGAAGCGATTCCCGCCAACGCGCATCCGATGGACGTGATGCGCACCGGCTGCTCGGTGCTGGGCACGGTGGAACAGGAAGGCGAAGCGCACGATCCGGCGCAGACCCGCGAGATCATCGACCGGTTGATGGCCAGCTTCGGTTCGATGCTGGTGTATTGGCATCACTTCAGCACTTCGGGCAAACGCATCAACGTGGAGACCGATGATGATTCGATCGGCGGACATTTCCTCCATCTGCTGCACGGCTCCGCACCGAAGGCCTCGTGGGAGCGCGCGATGCACACCTCGCTGATCCTGTATGCCGAGCATGAGTTCAACGCTTCGACCTTCACCGCGCGCGTCATCGCCGGCACCAACTCCGACATCTACTCCTGCATCACCGGCGCCATCGGCGCGTTGCGCGGGCCCAAGCACGGCGGGGCGAACGAGGAAGCGTTCCGCATCCAGAGCCGCTACCGGAGTGCGGACGAAGCGGAAGCGGACATCCGCGAACGCGTGGGCCGCAAGGAGATCGTCATCGGCTTCGGCCACCCGGTCTATACCATCGCCGACCCGCGCAACGAAGTGATCAAGCGCGTGGCGCAGGGCCTGTCCAAAGAGAACGGCAACCTGCTGATGTTCGACATCGCCGCGCGCCTGGAAACGGTGATGTGGGACCTGAAGAAAATGTTCCCCAATCTGGACTGGTTCTCTGCCGTGTCGTACAACCAGATGGGCGTGCCGACCAATATGTTCACGCCGCTGTTCGTCATCGCGCGTGTCACCGGCTGGGGCGCGCACGTGATGGAACAGCGCGCCGACGGCAAGATCATCCGCCCGAGCGCGAACTATGTCGGGCCGGAGAATCTGGCCTGGGTGCCAATTGAAAAGCGTTAGTTGTAGGTCGGGTTGCAACCCGACAAGAATCTGTCGGACTGAAGTCCGACACTGAAAAAAATGTCGGGTTAAAACCCGACCTACAAAAACATCAAACAAGGAAAAAACAAATGAGTGCCAATGTAGAAATGAACACCCGCCCCGCGCCCGACCAGGTGCTGGTGGATATCGCGCAGTATGTCTGCGCCATGGCGATCAAATCCAACGAAGCCTACGACACCGCGCGCCACTGCCTGATCGACACGCTGGGCTGCGGCCTGCTGGCGCTGCGCTTCCCCGAATGCACCAAGCATCTCGGCCCCATCGTGCCGGGCACCACAGTGCGCCACGGTGCGCGCGTGCCCGGCACCTCGCACGAGCTCGACCCGGTGAAAGCCGCGTGGGACATCGGCGCGATGGTGCGCTGGCTGGATTACAACGACACCTGGCTGGCGGCGGAATGGGGGCACCCTTCCGACAACCTCGGCGGCATCCTGGCCGTGGCGGATTATCTGTCGCGCTGCCGCGTGGCCGAAGGCAAACTCCCGCTGACCATCCGCGACGTGTTGAGCGCGATGATCATGGCACACGAAATCCAGGGTGTGCTGGCACTGGAAAACAGTTTCAACCGCGTCGGCCTGGATCACGTGGTGCTGGTGAAAGTCGCCAGCGCTGCGGTGGTGACGCGCCTGCTCGGCGGCACTGAAGCGCAGGTGGTCGACGCCGTGTCGCAAGCCTTCGTCGATGGCCAGTCGCTGCGCACCTACCGCCACGCGCCGAATGCCGGCTCGCGCAAGTCGTGGGCGGCGGGCGATGCCACGTCGCGCGCGGTACGCCTGTCGCTGATGACGATGGCCGGCGAGATGGGCATCCCCGGCGTGCTGACCGCGCCGCAGTGGGGCTTCTACGATGTGCTGTTCAGCAAGACCAACAAGGATCAGAAGATCAAACCGGAAGCGGAGCGCCGCTTTGCACTGAGTCAGCCCTATGCCAGCTACGTGATGGAAAACATCCTGTTCAAGATTTCCTTCCCCGCCGAGTTCCACGCGCAGACCGCGTGCGAGTGCGCGGTGCGTCTGCACCCGCAGGTGAAGGACCGACTCGGGGACATCAAGAAGATCGTCATCACCACACACGAGTCGGCCATCCGCATCATCTCCAAGGTCGGCCCGCTGGCGAATCCGGCCGACCGCGACCACTGCATCCAGTACATGGTGGCGGTGCCGCTGGCATTCGGCGATCTGGTGGCCGAACATTACGAGGACAGTTTCCATGCCGCCCACCCGATCATCGACGAACTGCGCAACAAGATGGAAGTGGTGGAAGAGCCGCGCTACAGCCGCGAATATCTGGAAGCGGACAAGCGTTCGATCGCCAACGCGATTCAGGTGTTCTTCAACGACGGCAGCAGCACCGAGCAGATCGCGGTGGAATACCCGATCGGCCACCGCCGCCGCCGCGCCGAAGGCATCCCGGTGCTGCAACAGAAGTTCCTCAACAATCTGCGC
>CAYTZF010000119.1:0-3549 GCA_964442265.1 uncultured Sideroxydans sp. | reverse complement strand
GCATTGCAGGCCAAGGACGCGCTGCAGGCTGTGGCGGACAGTGATGCGGCGGTGTGTCTGATGCATAAACAGGGCACACCGCAGACCATGCAGCAACAGCCGCGCTATGCCGATGTGGTGGCCGAAGTATGCGGCTTTCTGCGCGAGCGCATTGCTGCCGCCGAAACGGCGGGCATCGCGCGCGCGCGCATCGTGATCGACCCCGGTTTTGGTTTTGGCAAGGCCTTGACGCATAATCTCGACCTGTTGCGCCATCTGGAGGCGCTGCGCGCGCTGGGCGTTCCCGTGTTGGCTGGCCTGTCGCGCAAGTCGATGCTGGGGGCGCTCACCGGCCGCGCCGTGGAGGATCGCGTGGCGGCCAGCGTCGCCGCCGCGTTGCTGGCAGTGCAGCGCGGCGCGGCGATCGTGCGGGTGCATGATGTGCGCGAGACGGCGGATGCACTGAAGGTTTTGACGGTTGTAAATTCAGAAAACTAGCCACAGGGATCACAGAGGACACAGAGAAGACGGCGGCGTAAACAATTGCGAATCTGTGCAAAGTGAACAGGTTGTTGTCTTTCTCTGTGGTCTCTGTGTACTCGGTGGCAAATTGCTTTTAGGGGTTGGTATGAGCAGAAAATATTTCGGCACCGACGGCGTGCGCGGCAAAGTGGGGGAGCATCCGATCACCCCGCAATTTGTGATGCATCTGGGCTATGCGGCCGGCAGGGTGTTGGCGAGCGCCGGCCATGCGCAGGGCGAGCGACCGGGCGTGTTGATCGGCAAGGACACGCGCATTTCAGGATATATGCTGGAATCGGCGCTGGAAGCAGGCCTTATCGCAGCGGGTATCGATGTCTATCTGGCCGGCCCGATCCCGACGCCGGCGGTGGCTTATCTGACACGGGCTTTGCGCTTGCAGGCGGGAGTGGTCATCTCCGCGTCGCACAATCCGTTCGAGGACAACGGCATCAAGTTCTTTTCCGGTGGCGGGACGAAATTGCCGGATGCGGTGGAACGCGCCATCGAAGCGGCACTGGAGCAACCGATGCAGACCAACGCGTCTGCCAGTTTGGGCAAGGCCAAACGGATCGACGATGCAGTCGGCCGCTATATCGAATTTTGCAAGAGCACTTTCCCCAACGAGATGGATTTGCGCGGCCTGAAGATCGTGGTGGACAGTGCGCACGGTGCGACCTATCACATCGCGCGCCACGTCTTTCATGAACTTGGCGCGGAGGTGGTGGCCATCGGCGCCGAGCCTGACGGTCTCAACATCAACGCCGGCTACGGCGCGACCCAGCCGCAGAATTTACAAAAAGCCGTGGTCAAACACAAGGCCGATATCGGCATCGCACTGGATGGCGATGGCGACCGTCTGATCATGACGGATGCGGACGGCACGCTCTACGATGGCGACCAGTTGCTCTACATTATCGCCAGACAGCGCCAGGCCGAAGGAACATTGAAAGGCGGTGTGGCGGGCACGCTGATGACCAATCTCGCCTTTGAACACGCCATGCAGCATCTGGGCATTCCCTTTGCGCGTGCCAGGGTGGGCGACCGTTATGTGATGGAACTGCTGCAACAGCACGGTTGGCAGCTCGGCGGCGAGAATTCCGGCCATATCATCTGTCTGGGCAAGCACAGTACCGGCGACGGCATCATTTCCGCTTTGCAGGTGCTGCATGCCCTGCGCCTGAAAAAACAGACGCTGGCGCAGGCGGCGGATGATCTGCAGATGTATCCGCAGGTACTGATCAATGTGCGCGTCGGTAGCAAGGAAAACTATGCCGCCCAGCCGGGCGTGAAGCATGCGGTGGATACGGCGGAAATCATGCTGGCCGGCAAGGGCCGCGTCCTGCTGCGTCCCTCCGGCACCGAGCCGTTGCTGCGTGTGATGGTGGAGGGTGAAGACGGGACGAAGGTCAGGCTGTGCGCGGAGAAGATCGCCGAGGCGGTGAGGGCGGAAGCGGGCTGATGGGTCGGTTCAAGCCAGGGGCGCGCTATGTAATAATTGTGCAACATTCAACGATTATCCTAGCGGCCAATGAATGTCGGTCGTGAGAGACATCCATTACATCCGTTGAACATTTCCAACATACAGGAGTTTATTTCCATGAACATGAAAAAGATTATCGTGGCGCTGGGTATGGCAGGCAGTTTCATGCTCGGAGCCCAGGCCGCCAATGCGGCCGCAGTTGATTCTTCCTTGCCGGCTTACACCAAATCCAGTGGCGTGTCCGGTAACTTCACCAGCGTCGGCTCCGACACCCTGAACAACCTGATGACGCTGTGGGCCGAGTCCTACAAGCGCTTTTACCCCAACGTCAACATCCAGATTCAGGGCGCCGGCTCCTCCACCGCGCCTCCTGCGCTGATTCAGGGTGCATCCAACTTCGGTCCCATGAGCCGCACCATGAAGGACGAGGAAATCGTCGCCTTCGAGAAGAAGTATGGCTACAAACCCACTGCCGTGCCGGTCGCCATTGACGCGCTGGCCGTGTATGTGAACAAGGATAATCCTGTCAAGGGTCTGACCATTCCCCAGGTTGATGCCATCTTCTCCGCCACCCGCAAGTGCGGCGGTGCCATGGAAATCGGCAAGTGGGGTGATGTCGGCATGAGCGGCGACTGGGCTGGCCGCAACATCGCCTTGTACGGTCGTAACTCCGTGTCCGGCACCTACGGTTACTTCAAGAAGCACGCCTTGTGCAAGGGGGACTTCACCAAGCGCGTCGCCGAGCAGCCCGGCTCCGCTTCTGTGGTGCAGAGTGTTAGTGGCCAGATCGGCGCCATCGGCTATTCCGGCATCGGTTACCTGACCTCCGGCGTGCGCGCCGTGCCCCTGGCGAAGAAGAGCGGCCAGTCGTTCTACGCGGCCACGCCCGAAAACGCCCTCAACAAAAAGTACCCGCTGGCTCGTGTGCTCTATGTCTACGTGAACAAGCGTCCGAACCAGGCGTTGTCGCCTCTCGAGCGTGAGTTCTTCAGAATGGTGCTGTCCAGGCAGGGCCAGGAAGTAGTGGTCAAGGACGGTTTTGTGCCGATGCCCGCCGCCATGGTTTCGAAGGCCCGGCGCAACTTGGGGATCAACTGATCCTCGTTAGCAAATCCGACGCACGCCCCTGATCGGGCGTGCGCCAACAATCCGAATGGAGTGAAATCATGCGAAATACCCAGCAGCTTAAACTGGTTGCCGCGCTGTCCGTTCTGCTCGCCTTTGGCGGCATGAGCGGTTGCGCCAACAGCGAGACCACGGCAGCCGCCCCGGCGGCCATGGCAGAAGCCCCGGTCCAGAAGCAGACCTATTTCATGGTCTATCACGACAACGGCCGCATCTACGCCATGACCGAACCCAAGATCTATCTGGGCCTGATGGCGCACGACGAAGTGCCGTTGACCCGTACCCGCATCGGTGGCGGCCCAGACGGCGAGACCGTGATCTTCGGCATCACCAAGGCCGACGGCAAGCATCTGGACAAGCCCACCGCCGCCGAGGATATCTTCGACGGCCGGACCAAGGATGTCGGTGCCTTCTATGGCGAGGTAGTGCGCAATGGCCGCTAC
>CAYTZF010000118.1:0-1836 GCA_964442265.1 uncultured Sideroxydans sp. | reverse complement strand
GATCATTGCGGCGACCAATGACCGCAACGTCAACAAGTGCGTTTCCGAGCTGGCGCAGGCGCGCAACATTCCGGTCAATGTGGTGGACGACCCGGAACTGTGCAGCATCATCATGCCCGCCATCATGGACCGTTCCCCGCTGATGGTGGCGTTCTCCAGCGGCGGCGCATCGCCGGTGCTGACGCGCATGATGCGCGGCAAGCTGGAGTCGGTGATTCCGCAAAATTACAAAAGGCTGGCTGAGTTTGCCGAGCGTTTTCGCGAACTGGTCAAACAGCGAGTCACCAACCCGCCCAAGCGCCGTCTGTTCTGGGAAGACGTGCTGGAAGGGGTGATTGCCGAAAAAGTGTTGAGTGGCGACGAAGGCAGCGCAGAAGCCATGCTGCGCGAGATGCTGGACAAGGAAGACAATGTCTTGCATGGCGAGGTCTATCTGGTTGGCGCCGGTCCAGGCGACCCCGACCTGCTCACGTTCCGCGCGTTGCGCCTGATGCAGAAAGCCGATGTGGTGGTGTACGACAATCTCGTGTCCAAGCCCATCGTCGAGATGACGCGGCGCGATGCGGAGCGCATTTTCGTCGGCAAGAAACGCGCCGACCACACGATGCGCCAGGAAGAGATCAACCAACTGCTGGTGCGTTTCGCCAAGAAAGGCAAACGCGTGTTGCGCCTCAAGGGCGGCGACCCGTTCATCTTCGGGCGCGGCGGCGAGGAGATCGAAACACTGGCGGCGGAAGGCATCCCGTTCCAGGTGGTGCCGGGCATCACAGCCGCCTCCGGGGTCGCCTCCTATGCGGGTATCCCGTTGACCCATCGCGACCATGCGCAGGCTTGCGTGTTCGTCACCGGCCATCTCAAGGATGGCACGATGAATCTTGATTGGGAGTTGCTGGCGCGGCCGCGGCAGACGGTGGTCGTGTACATGGGTTTGCACGGGCTGGATACGCTGTGTGCAGAACTCATCAAACACGGCCTGCCGGACAGCACACCGATTGCCATCGTGCAACAGGGCACCACCCAGAACCAGCGGGTGTTCACCGGCACGCTGGCGACATTGCCCGGCATCGCCGCGCGCGAGAAGCCGCAGGCGCCGACCCTGATCATCGTCGGCGGGGTGGTCACGTTGCGCGACAAGCTGGCCTGGTTCCACCCGCAAGGTACTGCGTGAAGATCGCGCGCACTTGAGATCGGTAGAACACGATGAGCCACCTGTTGAGTCTGACCCGTGCGGCAAGATTGGTTGGGGTGAACCGTGTCGAATTACAGAAGAAGATGAAGAGCGGGGAGTTGCTCGCCTTCGACGGCATGGTCGCCTTCAAGGATCTGCTGGCGTGTTACCCCGATGCGCAGCTGGAGGATATCTCCGAGTACAAGCGCGTGATGCAGATCAAGGAACGCGCTTTCGGCAAACGCGTGCTGGAACGCATGTTGCCCGATGCCGAAGTGCTGGCAACCCGCATCACCGATTTAAGCAAGCGCCTGACGCGGAGCGAGGCGCAGGTCGGTCAGTTCAACGCACTGTTGGGGAAAATATGGGACAAGTTCAGGGAAACCGAACAGCAGGGTGGGGGCGAAGCGGGTGCGGCAATCTCCGCTTTGCGCCACTGGCTGGAACACGAGGTCGCACAGGCGATGGAACCCGGTTTCACTAATCCGCTCGCGATCAAGGACGGCGTGTTGAGCGTGCTGTCGGCACAGGTCACTTTGCTGCCGAGCAAGCAGGATTTTCTGGTCGAGGGGCAGGCGACCCTGCTGGAAGCGGCACTGCGCGCCGGGGTTTCGCTCAACTACGGTTGCAGCGGCGGCAACTGCGGGTTGTGCAAGGGCAGGGTGGTG
>CAYTZF010000117.1:0-2015 GCA_964442265.1 uncultured Sideroxydans sp. | reverse complement strand
GCGGGCGAACAGGATGCCGCCCAGTGCCATGGCGGCGGCCAGCCACCCCACTGAAGTTTGCGCATCCAGCAGGCTGGAGGCAAGCAGCAGTGCAGCGATTTTTGGAGTGTCGTTCACGCCGCGCGCAAAACAAATCGCCAGCGCGGACAGAACGTGCAGCTTGTCCAGCCAGCGGGTGATGGAGAAGCGCGCGGCGACGGGTAGCCTGACACAATCATCGTTGCTGCCCACCACCCACAGCGGCGCGGCAACGCGTGCCATTCCTCCGACCATTGCGGGTATTGCAGGCTTGGTCACGCACACGCAATCCTGTTCCACTTTATGCAGGCGCAATGCCGAATAAGCCAATGCGCCCAGCATCGCCGCCAGCAGCGGACTCACCAGCAAGGGCAACAAAAAGGTTTGCATCAATTTATCGAAATGCACATCTCCCCCGGCTTGCGCCAGACCCGCGCCAAGCAATCCGCCAATCAGCGCGTGCGTGGTGGACACGGGGTAACCGAGACGGGTCGCCAGAAAAACGGTGAGCGCTGCGCCACTGGCGACACTCACGATGAACATCGGTGCATTGACCACCGCATCGGAGACCAGCCCCTTGCCGGAGAAGTTCTGCGCCAGTGTTTCCGCCAGAAAAAACGCCGCCAGACTGCCCGCCACAGTCGCCAGCGTGGCGAGCGTGAGTGCTTGGCGATAGCTCAACGTGCCTGAACCCCACACCGTGGCGAAGCCCTTGAAGTTATCGTTCGCTCCGTTGCTGAAGGCGAGGAACAATGCCGCGATGAGAATTAGCCATTCCATTTATCTCTCCCAGACTGCCGCTCTTTTGTAGGTTGGGTTAGCGGCTGCACCGCGCAACCACAAGCTACAAAAACCGCGTATCAGCAACACGCGCAGCTTTCCCCGCTGGCATCCTTGTCATCAAACGGAATCGCCGCACCGCAGCCCTCGAACAAGCCGTAGTGGTTTTCGAAGTTGCCGATGAATTCGAAATGTGGGGCGAAGCGGGTGTCGTGCAACATGCGCCAGGTATTGCCGCACACGGGGAACACCTTGCCCGTTTCGATATGGTGATGTTTGTCCAGCACGAAACGGTGCGGATGATCCGGGATGCTGCCGCGATAGATCACCGCCTGGCCATAATCTTCGCAGGCGCTTTCCAGACTATCCAGCTTGGTCAGCCGATACGTCGCCGAGTAGAACTTGAGATTACCCACGCGCGGCGCGAGTTTGGGGTCGGTGATTTCCAGCGGACGGTCTTCCACCAGACGCGGATCGGCAAAACCGTGGCGATGCGCGAGGCGGATGAAGTCATTCCAGTACAGTGCGCCGCCCAGACATTCGCCATACAGCACGGGGTCGTTGCGCACGGCATCCGGCACACGGCGGTCGGCATATACGTCGGAGAAATAAAACTCGCCGCCGTTCTTCAGCAGGCGATAAACGCCGCGCAGCACCGCGTCCTTGTCCGGCGACAGGTTGACCACACAGTTCGACACGATCACGTCGAAACTGCCCGGTTCGAGATCGAGCGCATCCAGTTTCTCGATATAGCCATTGAGAAAACGCACGTTGGCGTAGCCGAACTGTTCGGCATGATGCGCGCGGTATTTTTCCGCCACCGCCAATTGCTCCGGTGTCATATCGACCCCCACCACTTCGCCCGTCTTGCCCACCAGTTGCGCCAGCGCATAGACATCGCGCCCGGAGCCGCTGCCCAGATCGAGCACGCGGCAATCTTCCAGCAATTGCGGGCACACCAGCCCGCAGCCGTAATAGCGCGACAGCACCTCGGGGTGCACCTTCGCCAGCAGCGGCTTCAGCCAAACAGGCAGTGCGCTGGCATCGCAACAGGCGCTGGTCTTCAGGTCATCCGTGCCGTGCAGCTGTTTGCCGTAATAGTCTTGAACGATGTCGTGCATGATTTCCCCTGGTTAAGTGTGTTCACGCGTGGTCAGTCGCGCCCAAGCGAGGTTTCTTACATTTGCACCGCGCCTCGTTTCGTATGATAAACGATG
>CAYTZF010000116.1:0-7596 GCA_964442265.1 uncultured Sideroxydans sp. | reverse complement strand
CGAGGGAGCAAACGAACGCTACGCGAGTTTCTCGCTTAATGCCTGTTTCAGCGCATTCAAAAATTTTGCATTTTCACTTTCCAGACCGATGCTGACGCGCAGCCAGTCCGGCATGTCATAGTTCGCGATCGGGCGCACGATCACGCCCAGTTCAAGCAAGCGTCGGTACATCGCGGTCGCGCCGCCGATGCGGAACGCGAGGAAGTTGCCGAACGACGGGATGGTTTCCAGCCCAAGCTTGTTCAAGCCTTCGGTGAGCTGCGCCATGCCTCGCCGGTTCAGTTCAAAGGTGCGTTTCACAAACGACACATCGCGCAGCGCGGCGGTCGCCGCCGCCTGTGCCACGCTGTTGACGTTGAACGGCTGGCGCACGCGATTCATCATGTCGGTGATTTGTTCGTGCGCCAGCGCATAGCCCACGCGCAGACCGGCCAGGCCGTGGGCCTTGGAAAAAGTACGCGTGATGATCAGGTTGGAAAATTCCCGCAGCCAGCTCACGCTGTCGTAGCGTTTGTCTTCCGGCAGGTATTCGTTGTATGCCTCATCCAGCACCAACAAAACATCTTCCGGCAGTTGGCGTAAAAAGTCATGCAAGGCCTCGCCGGATAGAAAGGTGCCGGTCGGATTGTTCGGATTGGCGATGAACACAATCTTCGCCTTGCTGTCCGTTGCCGCCCGCAGCATCGCGTTCAGGTCATGACCGTATCCCGCGCGGGCGGGAACACTGATTCCGGTTGCGCCGACCGCCTGGGTCGCCAGCGCATACACCGCGAACGCGTGCGCCGAGTACACCACCTTGTCGCCTGGCGCGAGAAAAGCGCGCGCGGCCAGTTCGAGCAAATCGTTGGAGCCGTTGCCGAGGGTGATGCGGGCATGCGCCACACCGTAACGTTTGTGCAGCGCGTCTTTCAGCTCGAAACCGTTGCCGTCGGGGTATAGCGCGATGGTCTTGATCGCTTCCTGCATCGCCGCGACGGCTGCCGCGCTGGCGCCCAGCGGATTCTCGTTGGAGGCCAATTTGACGATGCCGGTGATGCCCAGCTCGCGCTCCAGCTCGGCAATTGGCTTGCCCGGCTGGTAAGGCGCGATGGCGCGGATGTAGGAGGGTGCCAAATCACAATAATTCATTTGATGCCTTGAGTAACCAACAAAAAACCCTTTTGCCCGCAGATTACGCAGATTTCACAGATTAAAAAACCGATTCCATTACTTGGTTCATCCGCTTTTTGGGTGAACTTCCAATCTTCAAATCTGCGTCAATCTGTGTAATCTGCGGGCAAGGGGTGGATTCAGACTATACGGCGACCGGGTAAGACCCCAGCACCTTGACGAAGGCCGCGATCTGCTTGAGTTGCGCCAGCGCGGCCGCGACCTTGGGATCGGACTGATGGCCTTCGATGTCAACGTAGAACACGTATTCCCACAGCCCGGTGCGCGACGGGCGCGATTCCAGCTTGCTCATCGACACGCCATGCTGCGCCAGCGGCAGCAGCAGGTCGTGCACCGCCCCAGGCCGATTGGGCGCGGACATGACGAGCGAGGTCTTGTCGCGGCCCGAAGGCGCGACGTTCTGCTTGCCGATGACCAGAAAGCGCGTGGTGTTGCGCGTATCATCCTCGATGTTCTGCGCCAGCACCTTGAGCTTGAAATTCGCCGCCGCCTGCGCGCCCGCCACTGCTGCGGCGAACGATTCTTCCGCCGCCAGACGCGCGGCATCGGCGTTGCTGGAGGCGGTGATACGCTCCACATGCGGCAAATGCGCGTTCAACCAGCCCTGGCATTGCCCGAACGATTGCGGATGCGAATACACCCTGCGGATCAGCGCCAGCTCGTTCTCGTTCGACAACAGGCACTGGTGCACCTGCAACAGCACTTCGCCGCACATTTGCAGAGTGCTGTCGAGCAACAGATCGAGCGTGCGGCCGATCGCGCCCTCGGTCGAATTTTCCACCGGCACCATACCGTAGTTGGCCGTGCCGCTTTCCACCGCCGCGAACACACCGTCGATGGAATCGGCGGCAATACCATCCGTTGCCTGGCCGAAACGCTGGAACACCGCCGCTTCGCTGAAGGTGCCGTGCGGCCCGAGATAGGCCACGCGCAACGGCGCTTCCAGCGCGCGGCAGTGCGAGATGATTTCGGTGAAGACTTCCCTCACGGCGGCGGCGGACAAGGGGCCGTGATTCGCCGACAATAACCGTTGCAAAATCTGCGCCTCGCGTTCCGGCCGCAACACCGTCTCACCGCCTTTGGCATGCCCGATCCGTTGCGCCAGTTCGGCGCGCTGATTGATCAGGCGCAGCAGCTCGTCGTCCAGGCAGTCGATCTGTGCGCGGTAACGCTTCAGCTCATCGCTCATGCATCGCTCTCCAGCGGCAGCGCGCGCACCTTGAGCACACCCGGAATCGCGGCGATCTGCGCGAGCAGTTTCTCCGGCGCCGGACTGTCGATATCCACCAGGGTATAGGCCATTTCGCCGCGCGACTTGTTCGTCATATTGTGAATATTGATGCCGGCTGCCGCCAGCGCGCTGGAAATCTGCCCCAGCATGTTCGGCACATTGGCATTCGCCACCGCCATGCGGAAAGTTGACTCGCGCGGCATGACCACATTGGGGAAATTCACGCTATTGCTGATGTTGCCGTGCTCCAGATACTCGCGCAACTGCTCCGCCACCATCACCGCGCAATTCTCCTCCGCCTCGGCGGTCGAAGCGCCCAGATGCGGCAAGGCGATGATGCGGTCGTGACCGAGTGTCCGGTTGCTCGGAAAATCGCACACGTAGTAACGCAGATGTTGCGCCGCGAGAGAGGCCAGCACCGCCGCCTCGTTGACAATGCCGTCGCGCGAGAAATTAAGCAGCACGGCACCGGATTTCATCTCCGCCACCCGCTGATCATCGATCAGATTGCGCGTCGCCTCCAGCAAGGGCACATGCAGGGTGACGAAATCGCTGTGCTTGAGCAAATCATCCAGACTGTGTGCCTTGCGCACCTGAGAGGACAGACTCCACGCCGCCTCGACCGTGATCTCGGGATCGAAACCGATCACTTTCATGCCAAGGCCGATCGCCGCATTCGCCACCAGACGTCCGATCGCGCCGAGACCGATGATACCCAGGGTGCGCCCCCCCAGCTCGCTGCCGGCAAAGGCTTTCTTGCCGTCCTCAACCTGTTTGTGCATGGCCGCATCATCGCCCTGCAGGGCGGCAGTGAAGCGCAGCGCCGGCACGATGTTGCGCGAGGCCAGCAACATGCCGCTGATAACCAGTTCTTTTACCGCGTTGGCATTGGCGCCCGGCGCGTTGAATACCGGCACGCCGCGCGCGCTCATCTGTTGCACCGGCACATTGTTGGTTCCCGCCCCGGCGCGCGCGATGGCCAGCACACTGGCCAGAATCTCCATCTCGCGCATGGGATATGAGCGCACCAGAATCGCGTCCGGCTGTTCGATATCGTTGCCCATGACATAGCGCGCCGGCGGCAGGCGTTTCAAGCCGGCGGGCGAAATCTTGTTCAGCGTGAGAATCCGGTATCGGTTCGGCATTCCTGATTTCAGCCTTTGCTGCGCGCGAATTCGTTCATGAAAGTAACCAGCGCCCGCACACCGTCGAGCGGCATCGCGTTGTAGATCGAGGCGCGCATGCCGCCAACCGAGCGATGCCCCTTCAGTTGCAGCAGGCCGCGCGCATCGGCCTGCTTGAGGAAATCGCCGTCCAGCGCGGCATCCTTCAGGGTGAACGGCACGTTCATGCGCGAGCGGTCAGCCTTATTGACCGGGCAATGATAGAAACCGTTGCTACCGTCGATCGCCGCATACAACAGGTTCGCTTTGGTGATATTGGCCTGCTCCATTGCGCCGATACCGCCGTTCCTTTTCAGCCACTGGAACACCAGTCCCGCCATGTAGATGGCAAAAGTCGGCGGTGTGTTGTACATCGATTCCGCCTCGGCGTGTGGCCGATAATCCAGCATGGTGGGCAGACCCGGGCCGGCGTGTCCGACCAGGTCTTCGCGCGCGATGACGATGGTCAGCCCGGCCGGACCGATGTTCTTCTGCGCGCCGGCATAGATCAGCCCGTATTTCCACACATCGACCGGGCGCGACAGGATGTTGGACGACATATCCGCCACCAGCGGGACTTCACCGGTATTTGGGATCCAGTTGAACTCGACTCCGCCGATGGTCTCGTTCGGCGTGTAGTGAACGTAAGCCGCGTCCTTGTCCAGCTTCCAGGTATCGAAAGCCGGCACGTAGGTGCAGTTCTTGTCTTTGTTGTCCGCCACCACGTTCACGTTGCAGAATTTTTTCGCCTCGCCGATTGCCTTTTTCGACCAGGCGCCGGTATTGACGTAATCGGCGGAAAGCTTGCCGCGCAACAAATTCAGCGGGATCATCGAAAACTGCAAATGCGCGCCGCCCTGCAGGAATAGCACCTTGTAATTGGCCGGAATACCCATCAACTCGCGCAGATCGGCTTCGGCCTGCGCATGAATGCCCATGTACTCCTTGCTGCGGTGCGACATCTCCATCACCGACATGCCGCTGCCGTGCCAGTCGAGCAATTCCGCCTGCGCCTGCTGCAACACTTCCTTTGGTAATACTGCCGGTCCTGCGCTGAAGTTATAGATCGTCATGCTGCTTCCTCTTGCGATTAAGTTTTATTCGGATTCTTCTTCCGGCTCTGCGATGCGGCTCAAACCCGCCAGCTTGTCACCATCGTCCAGATTGATCAGCGTCACGCCCTGGGTGGCGCGGCTCATCTCGCGGATCTCCTTGACCCGGGTGCGGATCAGCACGCCGTTGGTGCCGATCAGCATGATCTCGTCGTCCTGATCGACCAGCGTGGCGGCCACCACCTTGCCGTTGCGGCCGGAAGTCTGGATCGCGATCATGCCCTGCGTGCCGCGTCCGTGGCGGGTGTATTCGGTGATCGGCGTGCGCTTGCCGTAGCCGTTCTCGGTCGCGGTCAGCACGCTCTGCTGCTCGTTCTCGGCCACCAGCAGCGCGATCACCTTGCCGCCCTTGGCCAGGTTCATGCCGCGCACTCCGCGCGTCACGCGCCCCATCGAGCGCACGTCGTTCTCGTCGAAACGCACCGCCTTGCCCTCGTCGGAGAACAGCATTACGTCGTGCTTGCCGTCGGTGAGCGCCACGCCAATCAGGAAGTCGTCCTCGTCCAGATTAATGGCAATGATCCCCTTGGCGCGCGGGTTGGCGACGTCGGACAACGGCGTCTTCTTCACCGTGCCGCCGCTGGTGGCGAAGAACACGAACTGGTCGTCGGCGAACTGGCTCACCGGCAGGATGGCGTTGATCTGCTCGTCCGCTTCCAGCGGCAACAGGTTGACGATCGGTTTGCCGCGACTGATGCGGGTGCCCTGCGGCACCTCATAGACCTTGAGCCAATAGACGCGGCCGCGATTGGAGAAGCACAGGATGTAGTCGTGCGTGTTGGCGATGAACAGGTTGTCGACGAAATCGTCTTCCTTGGTCGAGGCCGCCTGCTTGCCGCGCCCGCCGCGTTTCTGCGCGCGGTATTCGTCCAGCTTCTGCGCCTTCATGTAACCGCCATGCGACAGGGTGACCACCACATCTTCCGGCGCGATCAAATCTTCCATGCTCATATCTTGCGTGTGCGTCACGATCTCGCTGCGGCGCTTGTCGCCGAACTGCGAGCGGATCGTCACCAGCTCGTCGCCGATGATCTGCGTCACGCGCGCCGGTTTCGCCAGAATGTCCAGCAGGTCGGCGACCTTGTCCATCACTTCGCGGTATTCGCCGACGATCTTGTCCTGCTCCAGTCCGGTCAGGCGTTGCAGACGCAACTCCAGGATCGCCTGCGCTTGCGCGTCGGACAGGAAATACCCCTCGCCTTTCAGCATGCCAAACTCGGGTGCCAGTCCTTCCGGACGCGATGCATCACTGACGCGGCTCAACATATCCTCGACCAGCGAGGAGCGCCAGCCGCGCGCCATCAGGTCGCGTTTTGCATCCGCCGGCATCGCCGCCGCCTTGATCAGCGCGATGATCTCGTCCACATTGGACAGTGCAACCGCCAGTCCTTCGAGGATATGGCCGCGCTCGCGCGCCTTGCGCAATTCAAAGAGGGTGCGGCGGGTGACGACTTCGCGCCGGTGACGCAGAAAAGCCTGGATGACCTGTTTGAGGTTCAGCAGCTTCGGCTGGCCATCGACGATGGCGACCATGTTGATGCCGAAGCTGTCCTGCATCTGCGTGGCCTTGTACAGTTTGTTCAGGATCACGTCGGCATTCTCGCCGCGTTTCAGCTCGATCACCGCGCGCATGCCGGACTTGTCCGATTCGTCGCGGATTTCGGAGATGCCTTCCAGCGTCTTCTCGCGCACCATCTCGCCGATCTTCATCAGCAGGCTGGCCTTGTTCACCTGATACGGCAACTCGTCGATGATGATCGCCTGGCGGTCGCCCTTGCCGATGTCCTCGAAGTGGGTGCGGGCGCGCATCACCACACGGCCGCGCCCGGTGCGGTAGCCTTCCTTCACCCCGGCCAGACCATAGATGAAGCCGGCGGTGGGAAAATCCGGTGCCGGCACCAGTTCGATCAGTTGCTCGATATCCATCTCCGGCTCGCGCAGCAAAGCCAGGCAAGCATCGACCACCTCGGTCATGTTGTGCGGCGGAATGTTGGTCGCCATGCCCACCGCGATCCCGGAGGAGCCGTTCACCAGCAGATTGGGGAAGCGCGCCGGGAACACCAGCGGCTCCTGCTCCGAACCGTCATAGTTCGGCCCGAAATCGACCGTCTCCTTGTCGAGGTCTTCCAGCAACTGATGCGCGATCTTCGCCATGCGGATCTCGGTGTAACGCATCGCCGCCGCGTTGTCGCCATCGACCGAACCGAAGTTGCCTTGGCCGTCCACCAGCGTGTAGCGCAGCGAGAAATCCTGCGCCATGCGCACGATGGTGTCGTACACCGCGGTGTCGCCGTGCGGGTGATACTTACCGATCACATCGCCGACGATGCGCGCCGATTTCTTGTAGGCACGGTTCCAGTCGTTGTTGAGCTCGTGCATCGCAAACAGCACGCGGCGATGGACCGGCTTCAGGCCGTCGCGCACGTCCGGCAACGCGCGCCCCACGATCACGCTCATCGCGTAATCCAGGTACGACTTGCGCATCTCTTCTTCAAGGCTGACCGGCAGGGTTTCTTTGGCGAATTGTTGTTCCATGTGCGACCTATTAATAAGCTGAAGTGGTACAAAAACCAAGGGCGCATTCTAGCACAGAGCAGCCCTGACACGGTGCGGCGGAGCCGGCGGTGCGGGAAGGGCTGCAAGCGGTCGCTCCCGCAATCGGCTGCTTGCGCAGCAACACCACACCGCATCAGGGGTGGGCGGCCATTCCTGCAACCGGGGCAACCTCCTCAACCGCCAACCGCCACAGCGAAGTCATCTCTGCCGCGCGCGCCGCATGGAGCGCATCGCGGGTATCCGCAACGCGCGGATGATCCGGTTTGACATCCAGCCTGCCCAGCACTTTCAATCCCGCCGCATCAATGGCCGCCAACAATTCGTCACGCGGGCGCAGCCCCAGATGCTCGGCCAGATCGGAGAG
>CAYTZF010000115.1:0-7266 GCA_964442265.1 uncultured Sideroxydans sp. | reverse complement strand
GCTCGATCGCGCGCAAAAAATCATCTCCAATGCGCGCGGCAAGGGCGCGCACGGCATCGGCTTCGATGGTAATCACCCGGCGCGCCAGATCGAGCGCGTGCGGTGAAGCGGAGAGCGGTTTGTTCATGGGACGAATTATAGGGGAAATGCCGAACCTTGTCGGGCTGAAACCCGAAACGCAGGCAAGCGCAAGCCGCTGCAAATTTTGCAACTTGCCCGAGATGAGGCATCATCGGCGGCATGACTGATTCGCTGCAATTGATTCTGGTTTTGCTCGCCGCCGCGGTCGGTGTGGTGGTGCTGTTTCGTCTTTTGCATCTTCCGGCCATGCTGGGTTACATCATTGTCGGCGTCCTGATCGGACCGCATTTGTTGGGTTGGTTGCCGGACGCGCCGGGGACGCGCCACCTGGCCGAGTTCGGCGTGGTGTTCCTCATGTTCAGCATCGGCCTCGAATTCAGCCTCGCCCGCCTGCGCGCCATGCAACGGCTGGTGTTCGGCCTCGGCACGGCGCAGGTGGTCGCCACCATGCTGCTGGTCATGCTGACCTCGATGTTCTTTGATTTGGGATGGGGGGCGGGCCTTGCGCTGGGCGGCATCCTCGCCATGTCCTCCACCGCCATCGTCAGCAAGATGCTGGTCGAGCGCGCCGAGCTCAACGCGCCGCACGGGCAAAAGATCATGGGCGTGCTGCTGTTTCAGGATCTGGCGGTGGTGCCGCTCATCATCCTGATCCCGGCACTGGCGGCGCATGACCAAAATCTCACTTCCACCCTGATGAAAGCCGTGTTCAACGCGGTGCTGGTGCTGGCGGCGCTGCTGGTCTTCGGCCAGCGCCTGTTGCGCCCCTGGTTCCATCTGGTCGCGCGGCAAAAATCGTCTGAGCTGTTCATGCTGAACGTGCTGCTGTTCACCCTCGGCATGGCCTGGCTCACCGAAATGAGTGGCCTGTCGATGGCGCTGGGCGCGTTCGTCGCCGGCATGATCATTTCCGAAACCGAATACCGCTACCAGGTGGAAGAAGACATCAAGCCCTTCCGCGACGTGCTGCTCGGCCTGTTCTTCGTCACCATCGGCATGCTGCTCGACCTGAACACCCTGATCGCGGGATGGTACTGGATCATTTTGCTGCTGCTGATTTTGATCCCGTTCAAGGCGCTGGTCGTGGCCCTGCTGGTGCGCGCCTTTTCCGGCGACTGGGGCGCCGCCCTGCGCACCGGGCTGGGGCTGGCGCAGGCGGGTGAATTCGGTTTCGTGCTGCTGACCCTGGCGGGCAGCGCGCAGTTGTTGCCGCAGGACGTGATGCAAAACGTTCTTGCCGCGATGCTGATCTCCATGCTCATCGCCCCCTTCCTGATCCAGCACGCGGAAGCCATCGTGCGCCGTATCTCGCCCGAAGAATGGATGAACAGCGCGGTGCTGATGCACCAGATTGCAGTCAGGAGCATGGCCAGCAAGCAACACATCATCATCTGCGGTTACGGCCGCAGCGGGCAGGCGCTGGCCGCCTTTCTCAAACATGACGCGGTCGATTTCATCGCCCTCGATCTCGATTCGCGCCGCGTGCACGAAGCCAGCGCCAACGGCGAGCGTGTGGTGTATGGCGACGCGGGCAAACATGAAGTGTTGCAGGCGGCCGGGCTGATGCGCGCCAAGGCGCTGGTCATCACCTACGACGACAAACACTCCGCGCTGCGCATTCTGCGCCACGTCCAGCAAGACCGTCCCGACCTGCCGGTGATCGTGCGCACCGCCGACGACAGCAATGTCGATACGCTGAAAAAAGCCGGCGCCACCGAAGTGGTGGCCGAAGTGCTGGAAGGCAGCGTGATGCTCGCCTCGCAGGCGCTGCTGATGGCCGGTGTTCCGTTGAGCCGGGTAGTGCGCCGCGTGCAGGAAGCCCGTGCCAAACGCTACAGCATGTTCAGCGGCTACCTGCGCACCCCGCAGGCGGCGGAAACCGAATCGGACGAAGCGGACAGCCTGCAACCGCGTTTTCATAGCATCCTGCTGCAGGATGCCGACGCGGCCGTGGGGCAGCGCCTGGGCGAATTAAAACTGGACGAGCTGAATATCGAAGTCAACGGCGTGCGCCGCCACAACGTGCTCGGCGGCCAGCCGTCCGCGGACATGCAACTGCGCGCCGGCGATGTGCTGTTATTGCTGGGCCAGCCGCTGATGCTGGAAGCGGCGGAGAAGCGGCTGCGCGAAGGGTGAGAAGCGCTGTTGCGGGAGCGCAATTCATAGCGCGATCGAGATGGATTGATGGGTATCGCTGCGCTCAACCCATCGCCCGATAATCGGACTCCCACCACAAGCCTGTATCGCCCACAAAAAAACCCCGCCACGGACAGCGGGCTTTGAAGATCGTGCAGGAGTTCAGGCTGCAACTGCCCGAAGCACTTCCGGGCTGTGTTCAGCAATCGCAATCAGAGTTTTAGCTGCACCGCCAGGTTCCCTGCGGCCCTGTTCCCAATCTTGCAGCGTGCGCACCGAAACGCCGAGTAACTTTGCAAAGGAAGACTGCGGCAAGCCAGACTTCATGCGAGCAGAAACCACTGGCGGAATAGCCACCTTGTGAAATTTAGCGGCGCGGCCACCTTTCATCTCACGCGCCGATTCCAATAATTCGGCACCAGGATTACGTTTTGCATCACGTTGTTGCAGTTCTTTTTCGGTCATGGGCATGTTATTTCCTCTTGGTTTCTGCAACAGTAAACATGTGCGGATAATGCGGCATTGCCGTACATCGTCAAGTTGGGTTATGTGTCTGGAAAAATACTCAATCAAAAATTTGTGACGGATTTGTGCCTTGAACCGTGGTTGCAACAAAGAAAAAGCCCGCCGAAGCGGGCTTTTGAGTGTCTTGTGGGAGTTTGATTAAACGCCCATGCAGACGATATAGCTTGCTGCATCATCAATGTTGTTATTTGCAGTTGCTGCCGTGGTGGCTGCGGCACCTATGGTGTAACTACTAACCGGAGTCGCCATCATCGAACCGCCAGCGGTATTACCGTCATCCATTTGCAGGTCAAGTTGCTTTACGAACTTGCCCAAGATGCCGGTTGAGCAAATGACATATGAGCCGCGAATTGCTACGGCGGGGCTGGCACCATCATTGATTGCCGCCTTGGTAACATCCGTCGTGCCGCTCATGATCCCGATAATGCCACCCGCTGCATTCACTGGGATGTAGTCTGCCGCCCCGGTCGTGGTGGAGCCGGTTGCCAGTGATGCCAGACGAACATGCTGCCAAAACAAATAGCTTTCAGTGGTGTCGGCATTGGCATTCCAGGCACCTTCGATAACTCCGTTCCCGGTTGCGCAAATATTTGCCGCATCCGTGCACACAGTGCCACCAACATGAGTATCGGCAGCTTTGTCATCACCCGGCAATGCCCTGAACTTGTCCTGATAGCCATAAATGTAAACCGGGATATTCTTGAAGTCGGTGGCGAGGTTCTTCACCTTCGCGCTATTGATCAGCTCCTGGCCTTTCAGCACGCCGCCGAGCAGCAGGCCGATAATCACCAGAACAATGGCGATTTCGATTAAAGTAAAGCCGGATTGATTGCGCTTCATAACATTTTCTCCAGTGGATAAATTTTTTAATGTTTTATGAGAAGTAGCCGACGTCTCGGGCAACGGCGACTTTCATCTCTTTGTACCACATCAAGCAAACCGCGTGCCAAAATGCGGGGCGGAGCGATGAGACGACAGAAATGCCTTGCTTGTCAAGTAATTGGTTGATAAATCTGCGGACTTGGCTGGACTGCGCGGGGTGAAATTCAAATGATTTTGACGAACTTTCGACAAGAAGTGACGAGATGCTGACGCTTGACTTGTTACGCGGGGCCAACACCGGACGCTGGTTGGCGCTCGCGTTATTGCTGACTTTGCACGGTGTCTTGTGGATGGGGCTGGATCATCCGCTGGCGCGCCCGCTATTGTTCATTCATCTTGGATTTTTCCTGCTGTGGCAGCCGTTGTGGCGCAGCGAGGCGCGGTTAAGCCGTTTTCGCGTGCTGGCCATTCTGGCTTGCAGCCTGCTCGCGTTGGCGTGGCTAGGCACTTGGCTGATGGTGTTCTGGGTCGCCGGCCTGTTCGCGCTGGTCGGCGCGCGCGCCTTTACCTATTTTTCTCGCTGGGTGCGCGCCTTTCACTTGCTGATGTTGGCCTACCTGCTGGCCGTGTTGCTGTTGTATCTCACGCCGCATCTGTTCGAGTTGCCCGAGTTGCGTGAAGTCACCGCCAACCTGATGAACTATGGGTTGCCCTCGCTGTTCCTGCTGATGGCGGTGTTGCCGGCAAAGCGTGAGCAGGGGCAGACGGTGCAGGCGGTCGATTTTTTTTACGTCATCCTGCTGTTCATGCTGGTGGTTGTGCTGGTGCTGGGCAGTTTGGCGTTGATGACACTGAAACACATCGATTACCTTTCGGCCTTGCTGGGCACGCTGACCTTCATGGCGGCGGCGCTGTTCATCCTTGGCGCGCTGTGGCGACCGCAATCCGGTTTTGGCGGTTTTGCCCCTTTTTTTTCGCGCTATATCCTGTCGATCGGCACACCGCTTGAAGGCTGGCTGCAACAGCTTGCCGGCGATGCGCGGGAGCAGGACACGCCGCAGAATTTTCTCCAAAGCGCCACGATTCATCTGGCCGCGATGCCAGGAGTGGCCGGGCTGGCCTGGAATTCGGGCGCGGGACACGGCACTCTGGGCGAGTCCAGTCCGCACCGGGTCGAGATCGCCGACCGCGATCTGTCTGTCACCCTGTTCATGCGCGCGCCGGTCAGCCCCGGCGTGCTGTTGCATATGCGCTTGCTGGTGCGTGTGCTGGGCGAGTTTTTCCAGGGCAAGCGGCGCGAGCAGCAGCTGCGCGAAATCGCCCGCCAGCAAGCCATATATGAAACCGGGGCGCGCCTCACGCACGACCTCAAGAACATGCTGCAATCCCTGTTCGCGCTCACCTCCATCGCCCGGCACGAACCGGCCAAGGCGCAACCCATCCTGCAACGCCAGTTGCCGCAGCTCACCCGGCGCATCGAGACCCTGCTGGTCAAACTGAAAATACCGGGGGGCACGGAAGAGGTGGCAAAAATGTCACCGCTGCAATGGTGGGAACGCCTGCGGCAGCGCCACAGTCACCGCCGGATCGACTGGCAAATCCACGGCGAAGCGGGGGGCAAGATTCCCGCCGAGCTGTTCGACTGTGTCGCCGACAACCTGATCGAAAACGCCGGCAACAAACGCCTGCGCGAAGCGGGCCTGCGCATCGCGGTCAGCCTCGACACCGACGCACAGACCTTCAGCGTCACCGACAGCGGCAGCGCCATTCCCGCGCCGATCGCGCAAAATCTGCTGCACACCGTCGTCTCATCCGAAGACGGTCTCGGTGTCGGTCTCTACCAGGCGGCACGCTGGGCGCAGCAGCAAGGCTGGCAATTGCAACTTGCCGCAAACCAACCCGGCGCAGTGCGCTTTGAACTGAAACCGCTGCCGGGTTAAAACCCAACCCGCGGGGAACAGTCGAGTAGATGGGTTGAGCGCAGCGATACCCATCAACCACCCCATCCCATCCTACGGTGTGTTGCAAATCTGCAACACATCCGCCAAACGCTTTGACACCCCATCGTCCGCTTGGTTAAGGTGCGCCCCGGTGGTTCGATGGCGCAAGCCTTTGGGCCTTCCAACAGGTCTCATCTGCATCTAAATTTCGAGGAGAAATCAATGAAAAAAGTAGCTCTCTCTCTGGCAGGCGTGCTGGCAGCAGCCACGTTCGCGCCGGAAGCTTCCGCCGTTCCCGCCTTTGCCCGTCAAACCGGCATGGCTTGCTCGGCTTGCCATGCCCAGCACTTTCCGATCCTGAACAGTTTTGGCCGCGCCTTCAAGGCAGCCGGCTTCACCATGATGGGTTCGCAAGAAAAGATTGAGGACGACAAGATCTCGTTGCCCGCCAACATGAACTTCGGTGCCTTGATCAAGGTGCGTTTCCAGAAGAGCAACGGCAACACCGTCAAGCCGGTGGATAACCGCGGCGGCCTGGTTGACGGCGCCGACACCAACGATGGCCAGATCCAGTTCCCGGACGAATACTCTCTGTTCTGGGGCGGTCGCGTAGCGGATACCGGCCTGGTCAAGGTCGGTACCATGACCGAATTCGATGCGCGTGAAGGCGCCTCGCTCGGCTTCCGTATCCCTGTGGTGGTCGATCTGGACAGCGTCAAGCTGTCCGTGATCCCTTACACCACTGACGCGCTGGGCCCGTTCTATGGCTACAGCGAATCCAGCACCGGCGTAACCCGCGGCATCCGCTGGGCGGAACACCGCAAGGAAATCTCCGCGCACCAATATGTTGGCATGGGCGCGGGGGCTGCCGCAGGTATCGCGCTGGTCGCGCACACCGACATGGGCTACATCAACGTCAGCCGTTGGGCACCCAACATCTGGTTCGGTGACGGAGCGAGTGCGCGTCCGGAATCGACCGCAGTGTCCATCGCCGCGACCCCGACCATCGGTGATTTCGCCATCGTCGCCGGCGTCGATTACCTGACCGGTTCCAGTATAGAGACGAGTGATAGCTTTGATCCAAATACAAATCCTGTTACGCCAGGCGGAACTGTGTACACCCGCAAGGACACCAACGCAGTGGGCGTCTCCGCCCAGGCCCACGGCGAACTGGCCGGCATGGAAGCCGGTTTCTACGCTTCCTGGGCCAAGGCAGCCGGTGGGGATAGTAGCAATAACCTCTTCGCCACAAAAGTGAATGCGGGCGACCCACTTCCTGGTGCCAGAAGGGCGTTCGCGCTGGGTGCTGACTTCACGGTGATCCCGCATACCCTGTCGCTGGGGGCGGCTTACCGCGGTGCGAGCACCGGCGCCGCCGGTTCCAACGACGATGCCGTCACCCTGACCGCCGTGTATGACCTGGCGCAGAACGTGGCGTTCCACGCCGACTGGTCCAGCTACAAGGACGACCAGGGCTCGAACGGCGACTCGCTGTTCACCGGCATGCTGGAAGCCGCTTGGTAAGTTGAGCTGAAGCGGGAAAGAGGCGGCAGCCCATCGCCGCCCTTTTCCACGCAAAGCCGATGCAACAAAAAACAGGGGAGACTTCGGTCTCCCCTGTTTTTTTTGTGCATTGCATCCGGCGCGGGTATCGGCAACAATGCGTCATCCGCCGTTGTGAGGAATCTAAAATGAATATCACCGTAGAGCAGATTGCTGAGGAAGCATTATCTTTGCCCAGTGAGGCGCGCGCGTTGTTGGC
>CAYTZF010000114.1:0-7214 GCA_964442265.1 uncultured Sideroxydans sp. | reverse complement strand
CAACCTTTATCCCTTACAATCCCCATAGGTTCCGCTCTCCGAAGGTTCAGTCCAACAAGGTTTATCTGCCGCCAACACACGTCGCGGGTTGAACAAGTTTGGGCGGGGCGGCAGATAAACGCTATTCGTTGTGTGCTAAAGGTGGGTCATGGAAGTATCGGCGGAAGAAGAGATTAACCAAATCATCGTGGGAAAACCGCACATCGTAATACTCGGCGCAGGTGCTAGTTACGCGGCATTCCCTCGTGGCGACAAGCACGGGAGAAAGCTCCCGTTAATGAACAATCTCGTTGAGACGCTTGGTCTCCAGGATTTGATTGCCAAGACGGGGCTCCGGTTCGATTCTTCCAATTTCGAAGACATTTATGCGTTGATTCAGAAGGAACCGAGCCTAACGGGGATACGGGGAGAACTAGAGGCAGAAGTGTATCGCTATTTCGGCGAAATGGAACTGCCAGAGCACCCCACTATCTACGATCACTTGGTTTTGTCGCTGAGAAACAAAGACTTCATCGCGACCTTCAATTGGGATACCTTTCTGGTTCAGGCGATAAGGCGAAATGGGAGCAGGTTTAAGCTGCCTAGGGTTCTGTTCCTTCATGGCAACGTAGAGGTTGCCTACTGTGCCGATGGACACATGATGGGGAACAACGGCGGTATATGTAACCACTGCGGCTCATTACTTACACCTACGAAATTGCTCTACCCGGTTAGCGAGAAGAACTATCATCTGGACGAGTTCATTTCTCGTCAGTGGGCTACAGTGGCGGATGTCCTCAAGCATGCATTCATGGTGACGATCTTTGGGTATGGCGCACCCACATCAGATGCAAGCGCTATCGAGCTGCTGAAGACTGCATGGGGTGACATAAATGATCGCAGTCTGGAAGAGTTAGAAATTATCGATATTCGGGAAGAGGATGACCTGAGGCGCACGTGGTCTCCTTTCATTCACACCCACCACTACCGGGTGGTGCCCAGCTTTTACGATTCGTGGATTGCAAATCACCCCCGCAGAACCGGCGAAGCCTATTGGAATCAATTCAGTGAAGCCAAGTTCATTGAAGATAACCCGCTGCCAAAAGACGCGGGTTTCCCGGAGCTGTGGGAGTGGTATTCAAGGCTGCAAGAAGTCGAAGATGCAGCGCGTACATAACAACGCCATCCACTCGGACGCGCAAAAGCTACGCTGCGCTCCGCATTTGTGCACCGGTGATGGCGAGCGTTATGCCCATATGGAGGAATAAATGCGGCTACTAATTTTCCTACTAGCTATTTTCCCGTATGGGCTTGCTTATGCGGGACCATCGCTAGACCAGCAAATCAAGAATTCTTATTTAACCCTGAGCGCATTTGAGTGTAGTGCTGTTTCCCCAGACGAGAAAGAAGCAGAGCGTTTGTTTCTGGTGGGGTTAAATTCAGGGCGTGAATTTATAGCTTACGCGAATGCCCATAAGAAAAACTATTTAAAAGACCTGAAGCCGAAAGTTGCGATTCTTTGGAACATGACAGGAGGTCCATCCCCCGACTTTATCCTTGGTCAAATATATGCTGATAGAGTTGAAGAAGTTTATAAAGAATTTACAACTGACAAAGAACTATGGAAATTAAAGAAAAGCAATATGTATCATGAGAAAAATTGTGCATTACTTGGCAAGTAGGCATAACAATTCGTTTAAGTTCGCCTTCGGCGGGACGGTCGCACACGCGCCCGTCCCTTAACTCACGCATCCGGGGTCAGGTCTTTCATTATTACATCCTCCATGCTAAAACATCACCGCTATGGCTCGACCTCTACGACTTGAACTTGCCGGCTCGCTCTATCACGTCACCTCCCGTGGTGATGGGCGCGAAGACATCTATCTCTCGGATGAGGATCGCATAGCGTGGTTGGATATACTCGGTCAGGTTTGCGAGCGATTCAACTGGGTATGCCACGCCTACTGTTTGATGAGCAATCACTATCATCTCGTTATCGAAACGCCTGAAGCCAACCTCTCGAAAGGCATGCGCCACTTGAATGGCGTTTACACCCAGCGCTTCAACCGCACTCATCATCGAGTAGGCCATGTTTTTCAAGGACGCTTCAAAGCCATTCTGGTGGAGAAAGATAGTTGAACTAAACCGCTACGCGGTGGCGCTCCGATCCCGCCGCATTCTGCTTCAGCCCACCACTTCAGCTTGCTGCACGTAACGTAGAAATCTCCGATCCTTGATCGCGGGGGATGTCCCCAATCAGATCAAGGAGACGGAGATGAAATCGTTACGTGAACAGATGAGCGATGCCATGGTGTTGCGCGGGTTTGCCGTGCGCACACAGGAGTCTTACCTGGCTGCGGTGAGAGCGCTCGCGAAGTATTACCGCCGCCCGCCGGATTCGCTGACGGTGGAAGAGGTAGAAGCCTACCACCTGCATCTGATCGTCGAGCGCAAGCTCGCTTATTCCAGCGTAAACCAGTCGTCCTGTGCCTGTCGCTTCCTGTTCGACAAGGTGCTGAAACGACCACAAGCCCGGTTCGACATCCCGATGGCGAAGGTGCCCAAGTCGCTGCCGTGCGTGCTGGCGCGGGACGAAGTGAGCCGCCTGCTCGCGGCGGCCCCCAATCCACGCGCGCATGCTTTGCTGATGGCGACCTATGCCGCAGGGCTGCGCGTGACCGAGGTGTGTTCGCTGCAACTGGCGGATATCGAAAGCGCGCCGGATCGAATGTGCATCAAGGTGCGCGGCGGCAAAGGCGGCAAGGATCGCTACACGATGCTCTCTCCCGCCTTGCTGCAAACCCTGCGCGATTACTGGCATCTGTACCACCCGCGCCTCTGGCTGTTCCCGAACAAGACCGGCACGGAGCCGATCTGCGCCACCCTAGCGCAACGCATGTATTACGCCGCCCGCGACCGCGCCAAGCTCGAACGCCGGGGCGGCATTCATACCTTGCGGCACTGCTTCGCCACGCACCTGCTGGAATCCGGCGTGGATATCCACACCATCCAGCGCCTGCTGGGGCACGGTCATGTCTCGACCACCATGCGCTATTTCCATCTGGCGCAAACCAAACTGACCGGCACCGCGTCGCCGCTGGAGTTGCTCGACACCGTACTGCGTTAGTCGCGTCGTCATCATGGCTCAAGCTACGGGTCTGGCCGATATTCTGCGCGACCACGGCCAGCCCTATCTCGATACGCACGATCTGTCCGTCGTGCAGGGGAAGGCGTGGCGGGCGATTGTCGCCTGCCGCACCGCGGCGTTGGGCGGGCATGTCGAGTGCTGTGACCGCTGCGGTGTGTTGCGCTATCAGTACCACTCCTGCCGCAACCGCCACTGCCCGCAATGTCAGACGCGCGCCAAGGAAGCGTGGCTCGCGGCGCGGCGCCGAGAACTGCTGCCAGTGCCGTATTTCCATCTGGTGTTCACCTTGCCCCACGCCATCAACGGGCTGGCCGGTTGCGACTCGCGCACGCTCTACAAGCTGCTGTTCGGCGCGGCGGCGGACACGCTGAACTCATTCGCCGCCAATCCGCGCTGGCTGGGCGGGACACCGAGCTTTACACTGGTGTTGCATACCTGGAAGCAAGACTTGGGGCGGCATGTCCATGTCCATGCGCTAGTCGCGGGCGGAGCGTTGGCGGCGGATGGACAGTGGGTGAGCGCCAAGCGCGGCTTCCTGTTCCCGGTGAAGGCATTGTCGAGGGTGTACCGGGGCAAGTTCATGGACGCGCTCGATGCGGCGCGCAAGGCGGGCAGCCTGCACCACGCTGTGGCGCAGAGCGACACTTCATGGCGGTCGCTGTGTGCCGCTTTGCGCCGCCACGACTGGGTGGTGTATGCCAAGCAGCCGCTGGGCGGCCCGGCGCAGGTGCTGGAGTATCTCGGGCGCTACACGCACCGGGTGGCGATCTCCAACGAGCGCATCCTCGGCATGGAGGGAAGCCGGGTGCGCTTCCGGGTGCGCGACTCGGCCAATGGCAACCGCAAGAAGGTGATGCGCCTGGAGGCGGGCGAGTTCATCGGGCGCTTCATGCAGCATATGCTGCCTGGCGGTTTCAAGCGCATCCGTCACTACGGTTTGCTGGGGCCGGCGCACAAGACCGCCAACCTCGCCGCCGCACGCGCCGCATTGGAAGCGCCTGCCCCCGATCCGGTGGTACTGGAATCGGTGGAGGCGTTCATGCGGCGCGTGACGGGCATCGAGTGGTTGAACTGCCCGCACTGCCATGAAGGGCGGTTCCGGGTGGTGCAGGCGATCCTTCCCCACCCGCCGCGCGCCCCACTTGGAAGACCACCGTGATACTTCCTGATTCCCTCTCGTGCTTCCTCCGGCAGTTGAGCGTTCGCAACCGCTGTGGAGACGCTCGTCCATGCCGCAGGAATGGCTCTTGTATGGGGTGGTTTGCACGGTGTGACTATGCCAATGTGAGCCTCAGAATCACGCCAAGGCAGCCGTTTTTGTATTGCCCATTGCCGCACGCTCAGAACTGGCGGTTGACGCACAACCTTTATCCCTTACAATCCCCATAGGTTCCGCTCTCCGAAGGTTCAGTCCAACAAGGTTTATCTGCCGCCAACACACGTCGCGGGTTGAACAAGTTTGGGCGGGGCGGCAGATAAACGCTATTCGTTCGATGCCGACGCGGCCCGCTGTTATGCGCAGCTCTCCACAAAGGCCCGAGCGGCAGGGAAGGAGTTCCCCACGCCAGATGGCTATATCGCTGCAATTGCCAGCGCCAAGGGGTTCATGGTCGCCACCCGCGACACAAGCCCTTTTGCAGCCGCAGGCATCCCAACTATTAACCCTTGGAATAGCCAATGACCTGTGCGAAAAAACCCGTCGGTCAAGGCCCGTCGATCGACCAGTCGAATACGCTCATTTCTTCTCCCGCAACACGGCAATATTTCCGCGCTGCTCGGTTGTTGTCATATCTAAAGGGATTAACCCCGCAAAGTTCCCCCAATAAAAAACGGACCAACCTAACAGGTTGATCCGTTTATATAAATTGGTAGCGCGATTGGACTCGAACCAACGACCCCCACCATGTCAATTTAAGAACTATTAGTGCTCCCAAAGAGGCTCTCTAATCATCACAGCCCACAGAAATAAAAACCCCGGGGCATCTAAGATGCGCGGGGGTATGTTGATTTGTTATATGACGGCTTGTGCAGCAGCATTGAGAGCCCTGTGCATTCCGATATGCAGACTTCCAAGTTTTGGAGTTTGCCCATGGGATGGGTTGGGCGGCACGGAAAAAAATATCTCGCTCCACGGTAGTTCAACCATGTTGCGGAGATCAAATTTCGTGTCGTATGACAAACCGGCGACTTCGTAGGCAGTTTTGTTTTCTGCTTTTCGAATTGCAAATTCACCAGCATTCAATCGATCAACCTTATGCGATGTCCCGTAAGCAACTTTCACCGTATGCCCATCTTCGTATTCTGTAACAGAAACAACGAGGGCTGGACGAGGCTTCGGTCCTGGAACATCCCTGGGGCGTTGCGGGAAATGGCACCAGACAATATCTCCTGGGTTAGGCAATTCCCACATGATCTCTCCTTAAAGCAAAGATCGCGTGCTCATTACCTTGCCCTTCGGCAGAATTGGTTCCGCAGCCTTTCGAATGCGATTGATGCCCCCAACTGTAAGTGGGCCATCATCAATCTCGTAGGCAGGAAGAACCTCTTTTGCAAAACGGGAAATGGCGAGATGCACCACCATTGTTTCACTTACATCCATTTCATCAGCCAGCGCCTTTAGGGTTTCTCTCGTCACCCCATAAGGAGAGTCTTTAGATTTGAATTTCAGAAGCAAATTTCTCATAATCACCTCCTCATTAAATATATATTTATTATATACCTTGCGATGGCGCTTGCAATATGGAAATATTTGCATCGCGACCTCCTTTGAAATGCGCGCAACCCCACCCACCGGAAAATCTGGATACTCTGAGTTTTCAGTTGTGTTCGGAGGGCGCGATGGCTCATGATCAAGCTATCCGCTTGCCATGAGCCATCCCGTCTAAAGCTTAACCCCGCGCCCGATCCTGATTCAACTGCACCGCATTGAGGTTCTGATTCGCCTGCCCCAACGCCATCAAGCTGCTGATGCTCATTTCCTTCAAGGCCGGGCTGCCCACGAAGGTGGTGGTTGTCTGCGGGGCTGCTTGCGCTACCGCATCGCTGAAGGTGATGCCCATGTGATTCCCGGCATTCGGACGCCAGTCCTTGATCAGCACCGCGCCGTCCACCAGCAGATCGCCGCCTGTCGCACGGTCGCCGCTGACGAAGGTGTAAAGGTGGCTTGCACCGTTGGCGTCTTTGCCGCGGAAGACGCGGTTGTCGCCGTATTGGGTGCCGCCGGTGAGGACGATGGGATTGCTGGTGTCGTCGCGAAGATACCCTCTGCGATCACTGTCGAATACGGTATCGATGCCTTGCCCTGCTCCTGTATTGAGGACGTAGGTATCCACGCCGATGCCGCCCAGTAATGTGTCGCTGCCCTGCCCGCCGTTCAACACGTCGTCACCCGCGTTGCCTATCAGCAGGTCGGCCTTCGTTCCCCCCGTCAACGTGTCTGCTCCGTTGCCGCCGAGCATGAAGGTGCCACGATTCAAGGTGTCGGTGGCGGTCATGCCGCCTGCGCCTGCCTGGACGTACCAGTCGCGCAGGTAGGGGAGTATGGATTTGATGAGTGATTGTTCGGCTGAAGTGAATTGTTTTGCGCCTGCGCCTAGGTCGGGTGCAACCTGATTCAGGTACGCCTCAATATATTGGTAGCCCTTAAACAGGTAGTTCCCTTGATCGTCTTTTGCATCCAGCTTGATTTCCCCTTGTTGCCATTGTTCCAACAGTGCCGGTGAGATGTCTGTGATATCGAATTGAATGCCACCTGTGCCAAGGTCAGTGAACAGCTCTTCTGGGGTTACGCCTGCCGCAAGGCGTTCGTCGTAATACTTTTGCATGGCGAAAGCGATAAGCGCTTGGCTGATGTTATTGGGCACTCCGCTACCCGTAAGCAACTGGGACCAGTCCGATACCGTTAATCCACCATCCTTGGCAAGCTTCCATAGATCAGCAGTGAAGCGGTCTACCATGGCATCGGCGGGTATAGAACCTTGAACACCGGCTTGGTGTTTGACTAGGCGTTCGAGGAAGTTTTCTACTGGTTCGTCTTTGTTGAGTGGGTCGGAGGCAAACAGCTTTTTGTCGAAGATCATCTTCAACA
>CAYTZF010000113.1:0-7140 GCA_964442265.1 uncultured Sideroxydans sp. | reverse complement strand
CTGCCAACCTCCGCCTTGCCTGTGCCCGCCAGATCAAGCGCCGTGCCGTGATCGACCGAGGTGCGGATGATGGGCAAACCGAGCGTGATATTCACGCCCGCGCCGAAGCTGGCGTGCTTCAGCACCGGCAGGCCCTGGTCGTGATACATGGTCAGCACGGCATCGCAGCCGCGCAGACGATGGGCGGCAAACAGGGTATCGGCGGGAAGCGGCGGGCTGACATCGAAACCTTCCGCGCGCAGCTTGTCCAGCACCGGGATCATCACCTCGATCTCTTCGCGTCCCAGATACCCGCCCTCGCCCGCATGCGGATTCAGCCCCGCCACCAGAATGTGCGGATTGGCGATGGCAAAACGCCGTTGCAGGTCGCGCCGCAGGATGCGCAGGGTGCTTTCCAGCAGCGGCGCAGTGACCGCGTCCGCCACCTCACGCAACGGCAGATGCGTGGTGACCAATGCGACACGCAAGCCGCCTCCAGCCAGCATCATCACCACCTGCGGCGTATGGGTCAGTTCGGCCAGAAATTCGGTGTGGCCGGTGAAAGGGATGCCGGCATCGTTGATAATGCCCTTGTGCACCGGGGCGGTGACCATGCCGGCGAATTCGCCGGCGGTGCAGCCCTGCACGGCACGGCGCAAGGTGTCCAGCACATAACGCGCATTGGCCGCATTCAGCCGCCCCGCCTGCACGGGTTGTGCCAGGGGCAGATGCAGCACGCTCAACTTGCCCATGAAGTGCGGTGCATCCACCGTGTAGTCATGAAACTGGATGGCGCTGCCAAGTTGCGTGGCGCGCTGCTGCAACAGCGTCTTGTCGGCAATCACCACCAGCGGCAGGGCAAGCCGCACCAGCTGCAGGCAAAGATCAGGACCGATCCCGGCCGGCTCGCCGGCGGTGATGACGATGGGTTTTGACACCTTATTCGCGATATTCGATGAAGGCGCGGTCGCGCAACTGGCGCAACCAGTCCTGGTAGGCCTCTTCCGACTTATAGGCGCGGATGGCATTGCGCGCCTGTTGCTTCTTTTGCTGCTCGCTGACATCGGCGCTGCGCCGCGCCAGCACCTGGATCAGATGCCAGCCGAAGCCGGATTTGACCAGTCCGCTGATTTGCCCTTCTTGCAGGGCATTCATCGCATTTTCGAATTCGGGCACTGTTTCTCCCGGTGAAATCCAGCCGAGTTCGCCGCCCTGTGCCGCGCTGCCGTCTTCCGAATGGAGGCGCGCCTGTCCGGCGAAATCTGCGCCCGCGTCGATGCTGCGCTTGATCGCCTGCAAACGGTCGCGCGCATCGTTTTCCGAGACCAGTTCGCTGGTCTTGATCAGGATGTGGCGCGCGTGGGTCTGGGTGATGAATACCGGCGCGTCGTCGTTGCGCCGGTCGAGCAGTTTGAGCAGGTGAAAACCGCTGGGGCTGCGCAAAATCCCGGTCAACTGACCCGGCTGCAGGGGTGCCAGCGCATCAGCAAACAGGGCGGGCAATTCGTTGCGCGGGCGCCAGCCGATCATCCCGCCCTGCAGCGCGTCGCGCGCATCCGAGTAGCCTGCGGCGATCTGCGCAAAGGTTGCCCCGTCGCGCAATTTCTGCAGCGCCTCTTCCGCGCGGTGCTGCAGGCTGCGCAAATTTTCGGCGGTCGCCTGTTCCGGCACCACAATCAGGATGTGCGCCAACTGCAGTTGTTCGCCCTGCTTGCCCTGCCGGGCCTGGTTGTCAAGGTAAGCCTCGATGTCGCTGTCGCTGATGAACAGCTTGCTGTCAACCTCGCGCTCGCGCAAACGCGAGGTCAGCATCTCGCCGCGAATTTCCTCGCGGAAGCGGGAATAGTCAATGCCGTCCGCTTCCAGTTTTTTGCGGAACGCCGCCAGCGAAGGAAAATTGTTCCGTTGCGCGATGCGTTGCAGGGCGCTTTCCAGCTGCGCCTCGTCCACTCTCACGCCGTTTTCCTTGGCAAACTGCAGCAACAGCTTTTCCTGGATCATCCGCTCCAGCATTTGCTTTTCCAAGATGCCGCTTTCCGGTAGCCGGGTGCCCTGTCTTTGCAGTTGTTGCACCACCGCCCGCATGCGCTGAGCCAGTTCGAGGCGGGTGATGATGTCGTCGTTGACCACCACCCGCACCGTGTCGAGCGGGACGGCTGCGGCCATCGCCGGCAAGGGGCCGGCACAAACCGCGCACAACAGCCCTATCAGGATTCTTTTGTTTGGCATGGTTCCTCAATCATCTGGAATTAGTGCAGCCCTTCAACCGGTGCGGCAGGGGATGGCGTTTTAAATACGGAATAGTTTGGCACGCTGTCGCGCAATGCCTTGAGCGGATCAGAACCGATCCGCACCAGATCGTTCAGTTCGAGTTGCAAAAATACGCCGGTGGTGCGTTCCAGGGTCGCGGTGGCAAAACTCTGCGCCACAAATCGCAGCGCCCAGCACGCGGCATTATACTCAAGCCCGGCAAGCGCTTCCAAATTACGGTTGTCACGCAGGGAATAGTTGAACCGCCCCACCCCGTGCCAGCGCCCGTACAGCGGCCATTGGGCGGACATATCGACCTGGCTCAGGGTTTGCCGGGTAAAGCGGTAACCCAGATTGAGTGCCTTGCCCGCCTCGGGATGGTAGCGGACGGCAAGGTTATAGTTTTGCACGTTGCTCTCGTTCGGGTTGTAACGCATCTGGCCGTCAAGCCGCAATGCGCGGGTCACCCGCCCTTCCAGGGTGCCCAGAATATCGGTGCGATTGCTGCTGTCGTTGGGTGTCACCAAATTCACCCTCGGCGTGTCGAGGAAAAAACGTTCCGCCACCGCCACGCGCAGTCTTTCCGTGCCATCGTCGGCGGCGATGGCACGCGAGGTAAGCGCCAGCGTGACCATGTCGGCGTCGCCCACCCGGTCGCTCCCCAGAAACCGGTTCTCGCTGAACATCTGGCCGAAAGTGAACGGCGCCTCGGCGGAATCGAAATTGGGTAACTGATCCTGGTTGCGGTAGGGAATGCGCACGTAATAAGCGCGCGGCTCCAGGGTTTGCGTATAGCCCGTCCCGAGGATGGAGTCGTTGCGTTCGAAGATCAGGCCGCTGTCGAGGCTGAAAATGGGAACTGCGCGCGAACTGTTCGGCAGCGAGCCGGCATTGTTTTCACCCAGCGCGTAATGGGTGTAGTGCACCCCCGCTTTCGGGGTCAGAAAATAGCCGGGTTGGCTGACCAACGGGTAAGCAACCGACGGGTACAACACCGTGCGCTGTCCGTTGACCAGTGTCGGGTGGCTGTAATCCACATATTCCCCGGCCAGCGCCATGTTCGCTCCCGCAACTGTCTCCCGCGCGGTCAGGTTCAGTTGCGGTAGCCGCCGGTAGGGCAGTGCAACCTTGGCCAGCGGATCCTGCAAAGTCTGGTAGCGCTGCACCCGGGCGGAGGCTTTCAGCCAACTGTCGTTGTAACTCAACACCCCCTCGCGCAGCAGGTTGACCTGCGAGCTGACACTGACTTCCTTGGCCAGATCGCGGTAATAGTTGTCGTCCGAGACACCGTTAAAATTGACCGCCGCCGAAAAACCGCGCCCCAGATTCTGGCTGTGGCGCCAGGCCAGATGAGTGCGATCGCGACCGGACAGACGGTCATTTTGCAGCACATCCGCCTCAATCTCGCCGCCATAATTTGCCCGCAGATAGCGAAATTCGTTGTTGAACTGGGTGCCGCGCTTGCGGATGACACGGGGTGAAAAGGTGGCATCCATATTCGGCGCGATGTTCCAGTAATAGGGAACGGTGATTTCGGCTCCGCCGGTATTGGTACTGCCGAGAATCGGCCCCAAAAACCCGGAGCGCCTGGCATCGTTCAGGGCAAAATCCATCCACGGCGTGTAGAGCAGCGGCACACCCATGAATTCGACCCGCGCATGGTGGGCAACCCCAACCTGGGTATTGCGATCAATATCCAGACGGCTCACCTTGAGCAGCCAGTCATCGTTGCCGGCCGGACAGGTCGTGTAAGTCGCCGAGTGAAACAGGTAGCGGTTGTTGCCCTGCATCTCCGCCTGCCGGGCATGACCGCGCGCCGCGTGCTCACCCAGCACAAATTCCGGCTGTTCCATCGTGCCGGTATCCGGCTCCAGCTCAAGCTGTAGCCGTGGACCGGTCACCTCCAGCGCTGATTGCTCCAGGCGCACGTTGCCGTCGGCGTAAACCTGTTGCCGGCCCGGCTCATAGATCAGGTGATCCGCGTTCACTACCCGGCCCGCCTGGCGCAGCTCGACCTCGCCGCGCGCTTCAATCCGTTCGCCCTGTTGCGTTTCCATCTCCTTCGCGCTCACAAAAGCCGCGCCTTCCTCGGAAGGCGGCAATTGTTGGAAGGTGCGATCCATCTTGAGCGGCAGGGTTTCAGCACGCGCCAGAAGAGGCGAAGCAAGCAAGATAGAGCAGGCGAGTAGACGCAGGCGGGGCATGGGCGGGCCGGATAGTTAAGGTGATAAAATCGCACAAAACCCCGATTAAGGCAATCCGATGCAGCGTCAACAACAGATTACCGACTGGCTTTCCGGCCTCTACCCGAAACAGGAATTCAGCCTCGCACCGGCTTCAGCCGACGCCAGCTTTCGCCGCTATTTCCGTGCGACGTTTGCCGACCGCAGCACAAAAGTGGTGATGGATGCACCGCCGCAACACGAGGACTGCAAGCCCTTCCTGCACATCGGCAAGCTGTTCGAGGAGGCCGGCGCTCACGTGCCGCATGTGTACGCACAGGACCTGGCACAAGGCTTCCTGCTGCTATCCGATCTCGGCGACACAACTTACCTGCAAACCCTTGATGCGGGCAGCGCCTCCCGGCTTTACGGTGCCGCGACCGATGCCCTGGTCAGGATCCAGCTGGCCTCCAAGCCAGACGAATTGCCGCCCTACGATGAGGCGCTGCTGCGCCGCGAACTGAACCTGTTTCCCGAGTGGTACATCGCCAAACACCTCGGCGTGACGCTCACCGCAAAACAGCAGACCAAACTGGAACAAGTGTTCGACCGCATCCTCATGAATAGCCTCGCCCAGCCCAATGTGTATGTTCACCGCGATTACCATTCGCGCAATCTGATGAATATCGGGACACCTCTCTCTAACTCTCTCCCGCGAGCAGGAGAAAGAACAAACGAGAAAGACAATTTTCTTCTCTCGCCCGGTATCCTCGATTTCCAGGATGCGGTTTATGGCCCGATCACTTACGACCTCGCCTCGTTGTTCAAGGATGCCTACATCAAGTGGGAAGAAGCGGAGATCATCGACTGGCTGATCCGCTACTGGGAACAGGCGCGCAAGGCAGGGTTGCCGGTGCGCGCGGATTTCGGCGCGTTCTACCGCGACTACGAGATGATGGGCGTGCAACGCCACATCAAGGTATTGGGCATCTTCGCCCGCCTGTATCACCGCGACGGCAAGGACGGTTATCTTAAAGACATGCCGCTGGTCATGGAGTATCTGGTGAAGGCCTGCGAACGCTACATCGACCTCAAGCCCCTGCTGAACCTGCTTCTCGAATTGAACGCGCAGAAGGAGCGCACGCACTGATGCGCGCAATGATCCTGGCCGCCGGTCGCGGCGAGCGCATGCGGCCGCTCACCGACCACACGCCCAAACCGTTGTTGCCGGTCGGCGGCAAGCCGCTCATCGCGTGGCACATCGAACGGCTGGTGCGCGCCGGCATCACCGAGCTGGTCATCAATCACGCCCGTCTCGGCAAACAGATCGAGCAGGCGCTCGGCGACGGCAGCCGCTTCGGCGCGCGTATCCGCTATTCGGACGAAGGTACGGCACTGGAAACGGCGGGCGGCATCGCGTTCGCGCTGCCCCTGCTGGGAGACGCGCCATTTGCCGTCATCAACGGCGACATCTGGTGCGATTACGATTTTGCGCAACTGCCCGCGCTCGCCGCTGCGCTGCAGCAGCACGGCGACCTTGCTCATCTGGTGCTGGTGGACAATCCCGAGCACAATCCAAAGGGCGATTTTGCTCTGGCCGATGGCCGCGTGACCGACCGTGCGCCCAAGTTGACCTTCAGCGGCATCGGCCTGTACCAGCCCGCGTTATTCGTCGCCATCACGCGCGGCAGCAGGGCCCCGCTCGCGCCCTTGCTGCGCGCACAGATCGCCACCGGCCGCGTCAGCGGCGAACATCATCGCGGACAATGGCTGGACATCGGCACGCCGGCGCGGCTGGATGAACTCGACAAGCAGTTGCGCACCACGCAGAATGCGCTCCATGTCTGATACCTCACCTTACTCCCCGCGCCGCGCCCGCCTGCTGCAACAGATGCAGCACGGCATCGCCGTCATTCCCACCGCGCCCGAAGCCGTGCGCAACGGCGATGCGCATTACGACTATCGCCACGATAGCCACTTTCATTATTTGAGCGGCTTTGCCGAGCCGGAAGCCGTGCTGGTGCTGATTGCAGGCGAGACGATGCAGTCCCTCCTGTTCTGCCGCGAGAAAAATCCGGAACGTGAAATATGGGATGGCTTCCGTTTTGGCCCCGATGCGGCCGCCGCACATTTTGGCTTTGATGCGGCGTACCCCATCGAGCAACTGGATGAGAAACTTACCGAACTGATGGGCAACCAGCCGACCCTGTTCTACCCGCTGGGTACGAATGCCGAATGGGATGCGCGCCTGCTCAAATTGCGCGAAGCGGTCAAAGCGAAATCCCGCAGCGGCATCCAGGCGCCCGCCGCACTGCGCGACATCCGCGCGCTCATCGACGAGATGCGCCTGATCAAGGATGGTCACGAGATTGACCTCATGCGCCGCGCCGCGCAGATCTCCTGCGGCGCGCATCGCCGCGCGATGCGCACCACCCGCCCCGGGCAATACGAATACGAAGTGGAGGCCGAGCTGTTGCACGAATTCTGCCGCGCAGGCGCGCGCCAGCCCGCCTATACCAGCATCGTCGCCGGCGGCGCCAATGCCTGCACCCTACATTACGTCGGCAACAACGCGCGCCTCAACGACGGCGATCTGCTGCTGATCGACGCCGGCTGCGAATTCGCCAGCTATGCCTCGGATATCACGCGCACCTTCCCGGTGAACGGCAAGTTCAGCCCCGCGCAGAAGGACGTGTACGAGATCGTGCTGGCCGCGCAGGCCGCCGCCATCGCCGCCGCCCGGCCCGGC
>CAYTZF010000112.1:0-2375 GCA_964442265.1 uncultured Sideroxydans sp. | reverse complement strand
GGGCACCTCGCCGGAAATGGTGGTGGCGGTGGATGGCCGGGTGCCGGACCCGGCAGCGATGAGCGATACGGGGAAGCGCGAAGGTGCGCAGCGCGCTCTGCAATATATGGGTCTGCAGGCGAACACGCCGGTCACGGAAATAAAGATCGACAAGGTATTCATCGGTTCCTGCACTAATGGCCGCATCGAAGACATGCGCGCCGCCGCAGCGGTCGCCCAAGGCAAGAAGGTCGCGCCGAATGTGAAGCTGGCGCTGGTGGTGCCGGGTTCTGGTCTGGTCAAGGCGCAAGCCGAACAAGAGGGTCTGGACAAGATATTCATCGCGGCGGGTTTCGAATGGCGCGATCCCGGTTGCTCGATGTGTCTGGCGATGAACGACGATCGCCTGGGGCCGGGCGAGCGTTGCGCGTCGACTTCCAACCGCAACTTTGAGGGACGGCAGGGACAGGGCGGACGCACCCATCTGGTCAGCCCGGCAATGGCGGCGGCGGCGGCGATCGCGGGGCATTTCGTTGATGTGAGCAAACTGTAAGGAGAAGATGATGAGGATCACTGCTTTATTGTTGGCGATAGGGATGCTGGTTGGTTGCAGCACCATGAAAGGCTTGGGCGAAGATATTCAAAAGGGCGGACAGGCGATCGAGAAGGCGGCAACGAAATAACCATGCAAAAATTTGAAAAATTGACCGGCCTGGTGGTGCCGCTGGATCGCGCCAACGTGGATACCGATGCGATCATTCCCAAGCAGTTCCTCAAGTCGATCAAGCGCTCCGGCTTCGGCCCTTATGCCTTCGACGAGTGGCGCTATCTGGATCATGGCGAGCCGGGGATGGATTGCAGCAAGCGCCCGCTGAATCCGGACTTTGTGCTGAACCAGCCGCGCTATCAGGGTGCGCAGATTTTGCTTGCGCGCGAAAACTTCGGCTGCGGTTCATCGCGCGAACACGCGCCGTGGGCGCTGGCCGATTACGGTTTCCGCGTCATCATCGCGCCCAGCTTTGCCGACATCTTTTTCAACAACTGTTTCAAGAACGGCCTGCTGCCGATCAAGTTGGCAACGGAACGGGTCGATGCGCTGTTCCAAGCGGTCGAGGCGCAGCCCGGGTTTGCCCTGGCTGTTGATTTGGTTCAGCAAAACCTGATTGCGCCGGATGGGACGGCCTATCAATTCGAGGTGGATGAATTCCGCAAGCACTGTCTATTGAACGGACTGGATGATATCGGGCTGACTTTGCAGCACCAGGATGAGATCAAGGCGTTCGAGGCAAAACATCGCGCGGCGCAGCCGTGGTTGTTTGTGTAAGTCAAAGGCGTTGTCCGCAGATTACGCAGATTAAACAGATTAAAAACCTTGATGGCCCCAGAAAGCATCATGCTTGTTTTTAATCTGCGTGAATCTGCGTAATCTGCGGATAAAGATTTTGTTTTTAATGGGATGGAAGCGTAAATGAAAATCGCAGTTTTGCCGGGTGACGGCATCGGACCGGAGATCGTTGCCCAAGCAGCGAAAGTGTTGGAAGCATTGCGCAGCGATGGCCTAAAGATCGAGCTGGAATATGCCCATCTCGGCGGCGCGGGATATGACGCAGCGGGGGATCCCTTTCCGCCAGCCACCGAGAAGTTATCCAAGGAGGCCGACGCGGTGTTGCTGGGTGCGGTCGGCGGCTATCAATACGATACACTGCCGCGTTCCATGCGCCCGGAGCAGGGACTGTTGCGGATTCGCAAGGGGCTGGGATTATTCGCCAACCTGCGTCCGGCGATGGTCTATCCGGAACTGGTGAATGCCTCGACGCTGCGTGCCGAGATCGTGTCCGGTCTTGACATCATGATCGTGCGCGAACTGACCGGCGACATTTACTTCGGTCAGCCGCGCGGCATCCGCCAGCTTCCAAACGGCGAGCGCCAGGGTTTCGACACCATGCATTACAGCGAATCCGAGGTGCGCCGTGTGGCGCATGTCGGTTATCAAATCGCAATGAAACGCGGCAAGAAATTGTGTTCGGTGGACAAGGCCAACGTGCTCGACACCAGCATGTTCTGGCGCGAGATCGTGAGCGAGGTGGCTAAGGAATATCCGCAGGTCGAGACCTCGCACATGTACGTGGACAATGCGGCGATGCAACTGGTGCGCGCGCCCAAACAGTTCGACGTGATCCTCACCGGGAATATCTTCGGCGACATCCTGTCGGATGAAGCGTCGATGCTGACTGGTTCCATCGGCAATTTGCCGTCCGCATCGCTGGATTCAAACAACAAAGGATTGTACGAGCCTTGCCACGGCTCCGCCCCCGACATCGCGGGCAAGGATGTGGCCAATCCGCTGGCGACGATTCTGTCGGTGGCGATGATGATGCAGTACACGTTTGAGCGTC
>CAYTZF010000111.1:0-1847 GCA_964442265.1 uncultured Sideroxydans sp. | reverse complement strand
GCCGCCGAGCACGAAGAAACCGCCGGGCGGCAGCACCATCACCACCCAGGGCTGGAAATGCTCGCCGAACAGGCTGATGCCGAACAGCTTGCCGACACCGAGGATCTCGCGCACCGAGCCCAGCGCGAGCAGGCCGAGGGTAAAGCCGATCCCCATGCCCAGCGCGTTGAGCACGGCGGGCAGCAGCGGGTGCTTGGCCGCATGCGCTTCGGCGCGGCCGAGGATGATGCAGTTCACCACGATCAACTGGATGAACGCGCCCAGCGCTTCGTACAGCCTGAGGCTGACCGCCTGGATGATGTAATCGACCAGGGTGACGAAGGTGGCGATGATCACGATGTAGGTCGCGATGCGCACCTCTTTGGGAATCAGTTTGCGCAGCAGCGAGACCAGGGTACAAGAGCACACCAGCACGAACACGGTGGCCAGTCCCATCCCCAGCGCGTTGAAACCGGACACGGTGACCGCCAGGGTCGGACACATGCCGAGCACCATTACGAACACCGGGTTCTGGCGCCAGATGCCTTCGAGGAATTCCTCCAGGTTGGAGGGCTGTTTCGTGCTCGTGCTCATTTCACGGCTCCTTCACGTTGCACTTCCGCCAGCTGTGGCAGCAGTCGGGGCAGCAGTTTCTGCGCGCTATCGTTGATGCCGCGTCCGACCGCCTTGGAGGTGATGGTTGCGCCGGAGATGGCGTCGATCTCCCACGCAAAGCGTTTGGTGCCATGTTTCACCCCGCGCACGGCGTGCGCCAGCCCTTTCAGGTCATCCGCCAGCGCCAGGTCGAGGCTGTCGAAATTGGCGAGGAAATCGGCATCGGTCGCGACATTATCGCCGATGCCCGGGGTTTCCTTCATCTGGATCACTTTCATGCCGAACACACATTCGCAGGCGGGGCGATAGCCGTACAGCACGCGCACGGTATCGGTATAGCCGCGCGCACCGCCTTCGGCCGCGATCGCCTGCAATTCTCCCCTGGCGTCATAGGCGGCGTGAAAGCGCACCGTGCCCGGTGCGGGATCGCCGCTGGCACGGTGGATGCCGAGCGGGGTCGCATCGAAATTGATGATGTTTGCCGCATCCGGCACCAGCGCCCGCACCGCGCGCTCCAGCACGATTTTCTTGTTCGCTGCGATGGCGGGCAGGGTGACCTGCCACACCGCCACGATCAGCGCACCGCACAGCGTGGTGACCAGGCCCAGCGTGGCGACCAGACGCGTGCCCGAGGTGATGTCCGGCGGCTGGATGGGTTGTTGTTCGGCGGGGCTCATTTCGGCTTGGCTCCGAACACTTTGGGTTGCAAATATTTGTCCAGCAGGGGCGCGGCGGCGTTGCCGAACAGGATGGCATACATCACCCCTTCGGAAAGACCGCCGTAATAGCGGATGACGATGGTGACGGTGCCGATCAGTGCGCCGTACACCCACACCGCACGCGGCGTCACCGGCGAGGTCGCCATGTCGGTCGCCATGAACAGAGCGCCCAGCACCAGGCCGCCGGAGAGCAACACCAGATGCGCCGGCGGATACGCGTCCGGATCGAAGCCGTGGAAGGCGAGGGCGAGCAGCAGCGCGCTACCGATCACCGCGACCGGGATGCGCCAGTCCATGAAGCGGCGCGCGATCAGATACAGGCCGCACAGGAGCAGCAGGATGGTCGAGGACTCTCCCGCCGACGAACTGGACATGCCGGTCAACAGATCCTGTACCGGATAGACGAAATGCTCGAACTTCCAGCGCGCCAGCGGCGTCGCGCCGGTGAAACTGTCCACGGTTGCCGCGGCGATCCAGGCGCTGAGGTCGTTCGGTTGCATCAGCGGCAGGGTCAGGGTGGACGGGATGAACTCG
>CAYTZF010000110.1:0-3303 GCA_964442265.1 uncultured Sideroxydans sp. | reverse complement strand
GAGCGCACGCGCCGGGTGTCGGCGGCGCTCAGGGCCTACGCAGCGATGGTAACCAGCGCCGACAAGGGCGCGGTGCGCGACGTGACGCGGGTGGAACGATAATGTAGGAGCGGCTTCAGCCGCGAAAGCGATATTCGCGGCTGAAGCCGCTTCTATCACGAGGGGCCAGGATGAAAGCCATACTGATTGCGAATCCGAAGGGCGGCAGCGGCAAGACCACGCTGTCCACCAATATTGCGGGCTATCTGGCCGCGCAGGGGCAGCGCGTGGCGATCCTCGATCTCGATCGGCAGAAGTCGGCGACGCAATGGCTGGCGATGCGCCCGCTTGATCTGCCCGGAATCGAGCTGATGCAGTCCGACGGCGAACGCGCCGCGCCGCTCGACAGTCTGGTGATCGATTCACCCGCCGGGTTGCACGGCAAGAACCTGGAACATGCCTTGAAACTGTTGCACCGGGTGATCGTGCCGATCGCGCCGTCGGCGTTCGATATCCGGGCGAGCCGCGATTTCCTGCAAGTGCTGCACCACGAAAAGATGGTGCGCAAGGGCAAGATATTCGTCGGGGTGGTGGGGATGCGCATGGATCCGCGCACCCGTGCCGCGCTGACGCTGGAACAATTTCTGCAAGGACTGGACCTGCCGGTGCTGGCCTATCTGCGCGAGACACAGGCATATGTCACGGCCGGGTTCGAGGGCAAGACCTTGTTTGATCTGCCTCCCTCGCAGGCACAGCGCGAATTGGCACAGTGGACTTATCTGCTGCAATGGTTGCAAACGGGTGATTTAAACAACAAGGAGGAAATATGAAACAACTTTGGGTGATATGCGGCGTGCTCTTGCTGGCCGGATGTCAGGGTGAAGAATCGCAACCGGTGACAAAACCGGCTGAATCGGTGGCGACCCCTGCGGCACTGCCACCGGTCGAGGCGCAACCCGCAGGCAAGGAGGTGCCGCCCACGGCAGCATTGCCCGCTGCCCCAGCCCCGGCCGGCGAAAAACTTGCGGTGGCGAAACCGGCTCCGATCATCGCGCCGACGAAACAGGCACCCCCGGCCCCGCTGAAACAGGAAGAAGCACCCGCGCCCGCGGTGGTCGTTGTTCCGCCGGACGTTGTGCCTGAAGCGCCGGCCAGCGATGAGGAAGTGCTGGCGTTGGCGCGCAAGAACAACTGCTTTGCCTGCCATGCGCTGGATAAAAAAGTAGTCGGTCCCGGCTGGAAGTCAGTGGCAGCCAAATATCGGGGCGACGCAAACGCCCAGTCTTATCTGGAAAACAAGATCGCCAAGGGCGGCAGCGGCGTGTGGGGCGGGGCACCGATGCCGCCCCAGCCAAAGTTGAGTGCGGAGCAGCGCACCCAATTGGCAAGGTTTATCCTGAATCTGCAATAAGGCGTCAACCCGGATGGCGGTTGCCGCGTTGTTAGCCCACCGCAAGTGCTTTGCAATTCGCGCGGGGTTGTTTAGAATGCGGTCGGGGTAAGCGCTCCGCTCGTTTTTTCGTGTAGTACAACTTGAATAATGGAGAAAACATGAAATCTATCGTTATTAGCATGGCTGTTGCCGCAGGTCTGATGGTTGCCGGTTCCGCATCGGCCGCCACCGCGATGCCTGCAGTTGCCAAGAAGAACAACTGCACCGCTTGCCACAAAGTGGACAAGAAGCTGGTCGGTCCGGCCTGGAAGGATGTCGCGGCCAAGTACAAGGGCGACGCAGCCGCTTGGGACAAGCTCGCTATCAAGATCAAGAAGGGTGGCAGCGGCAATTGGGGCAAGATGCCGATGCCGGCCAATCCCAAGGTTAGCGATGCCGACATGGCGGAAATCCTGGCTTTCATCAAGGGCCTGTGATCGAGTCAGCGTATCAATAAAAAAGCCGGCGCAAGCCGGCTTTTTTATCGCCCTGAATTTGTGCGCGTTGATTCCCGGCTTGAGTCTGTGAGCGCTTCGGGGTTTAATCGGTACTCGTATTTGGGGGTGAGAGGCAATGATGCAGATACAAAGAATGGCCGCGTGCTTGTTTTTGTGCGGCTTGCCGCAGGTAGCCTTTGCGGCGGATGCGACGCTGGACGCGATGTTCGGTGCAGTCAACGGCGTGCTGGCGCAAGTCATCTTCTTCGACGTCTTTCCGGGCGCGCCGAGCATGCCGCTGATCGTGGCATGGCTGATCGTCGCCGCGGTTTTTCTGACCTTCCGTTTCAATTTCGTCAATCTGCGCATGATGCGCCATGCGTTCCGGGTGATTCGCGGCAAATACCGCACCGTGGATGACCGTGGCGAGGTAACTTCTTTCCAGGCGCTTTCGACTGCGTTGTCCGCTACCGTCGGGCTGGGCAATATCGCCGGCGTGGCGATCGCGATTTCCATCGGCGGGCCGGGCGCGACATTCTGGATGATCGTCGCGGGCTTCCTCGGCATGAGCACGAAATTCACCGAAGCCAGCCTGGCCCAGATGTACCGCGAGGTGCGACCGGACGGTCGTCTGATGGGCGGTGCGATGGAGTATCTATCCAAGGGGTTGGCCGAACAGGGCGCGCCGCGCACTGGCCGGACATTGGCGATCTTGTTTGCGCTATTCACCATCCTCGGCTCATTCGGCGCGGGTAGCGCGTTCCAGGTCAGCCAGTCCATGGGCGCGGTGCAGACGCAGATTCCGTTCTTCCAGCAGATGCCCATCGCCTACGGCCTGCTGATGGCCCTTGCCATCGGTCTGGTGATCATCGGTGGCCTGCGCCGCATCGCGCATGTGGCGGAAGCGGTGGTGCCGTCCATGGTCATCATCTATGTGGGGACTTGCCTGTGGATCATCGTCAGCAATGCGGCACTGGTTCCTGATGCGTTGAGCAAGATTGTGCTGGAAGCATTCTCGCCGATCGCCGTGGCGGGCGGCATGGTGGGCGCGCTGGTACAGGGGTTCAAGCGCGCCGCATTTTCGTCCGAGGCGGGCCTGGGTTCGGCTGCGATTGCGCACTCCACCGCCTCGGTGAAGTATCCGGTGCGCCAGGGACTGGTCGCGCTATATGAGCCGTTCATCGACACCGTGCTGATCTGCACCATGACCGCGCTGGTGATCGTCATCACCGGGGTTTATAACGCGCCGGAATACGAAACCATCCGCGCGGCGAGCCAGGGTGCGACGCTCACCTCGATGGCATTCGCGACCGTTTCCGACTGGTTCCCCGCCATCCTCGCTCTGTCCGTGGTGTTGTTCGCCTACAGCACGGCGATCTCGTGGTCGTATTACGGCGAACGCTGCTGGGTGTATGTGTTCGGCGAACGCTACTCGATTCTGTACAAGGCGATTTT
>CAYTZF010000109.1:0-5020 GCA_964442265.1 uncultured Sideroxydans sp. | reverse complement strand
ATGTGTTTGACCATCCACGGTTTGACGAATGCCAGCGCCTTGTGGGTAACATGCTCGCCCGCCTGGGCGCGCTGGTGAAAGGCGGTGCATTCCCGGATGAAGTTCTCGTGCTGGAGCTTGTGCGGTTTGTAAAAAGGGAATCCGGATTGGCTCAGCAATTCCTCCTCGTGCCTGCAGTGCGCCATCTTTTTTTCGGCCAGCGCCTGCAGGGTCCGGCCGGCCTGGGTCAGCTCGCCCCGCTCGATATTGTCCTGCAAGGTATTGATTAGCTCGATGAGCTCGCGATGCTGCCCGTCGATCGAGCGGATGCCGGTCGTGAGCTTGTCGGACCAGATAATTTTTGGCATAAGGTGCTTCCGGAAAAGTTGAAGGGGGGGCGGATTCAGCCGAAGAACTTTTTCAGCACACCGCCCAGCCAGCCGCCGGTCGTTTCCGGTTTCTTGAGCTCGACACCGAGCGATTTGACCACACATTCCACATAGTCGGCATCATCGCCCTTGATGTGGTTGACCAGCCAGATCTTCAGCATGGCCAGCACTTCCGGCGCAACGTTCTCCCCGTTTGCCGCACGCTGCTGGAACTCGGCCACGCGTTTGGTAAATATCTCGTGCACGCGTTTGTGCGCCTTGAAGAACGGATAGTTCGCCTTCTCCTGCAATTCCTCCTCAAAACTGAAATGCGACAGGGTGTAATTGACCAATTCTCCCAGCACATGATTGGTGACGCCAATGTCTCCCGTCTCGTGCGCGCTGTCCAGTTCATTGATCAGATCGACGATGCGCCGATGCTGCGTATCGATGACCGCTATCCCTGTGTCCAAGTCATTGGACCAGTGCAGGTATGCCATAATCTCCTCCAGAGAGTGTGAAACATCGTTATATTTTTAACAGCAGGCGCATTCTTTCCCACCCCGCCTGCGGAGTCAACCTGTATGAGCCCAATTCATTTTCCGGCGCCCCCGCGATGAGAGCAGACCTGTTCGCGCCGCGCCGCGCCTTGCTGCGACGCTACCTGCTGGCCTGTTATGTGCTGATGATCATCTATGCCAGCCTGTCCCCGTTCACGGGTTGGCAAGCGCCGACGGTCAGCTTTTGGCGGGTGCTGAGCGCACCGCTGCACCATGCTTACACCGCGTTCGACGCGCTGACCAATTGGCTGGCTTACTTTCCGCTCGGATTGCTGCTGGCGCTGACCCTGATGTTGCGTTACAGGGTGGGGCACAGTTTGGTGCTGGCCACGCTGGCCGCGTTTCTGCTGTCGGTGTCGATGGAATTTGTGCAGGGCTATCTGCCGTCACGCGCCAGCGCCAATATCGATCTGTTGACCAACACCGCCGGCGCGTTTTGCGGCGCACTGCTGGCTGTCATCATCGCACCGCAAGCCTGGTTTGCGCGGGCCACGCGGTGGCGCATTGACCTGTTGCAGCACGGTGCAGGGGTGGATTTTGGTCTGGCGCTGGTGCTGCTGTGGATGTTCGCGCAGATCAACCCGTCTTTGCCGATGCTGGGCAACGTTTTTCTCGCTGCATCGCCCGTCAGCCTGCCGCAAACCGCTTTTAGTCTGTGGGGGGGGGTGGCCGTGGCTGCCAATCTATGGTTGATCGGCTTGTTGTTGCTCACCCTGTTTCGCAACCGGCAACATGCGGTTGCCACCCTGCTGCTGATTTTGTGCACGGTCGCGCTGGGCAAATTCATCATGGCAGCGGTGCTGTTAAGATCGTGGGCGCTGATGTTGTGGCTCAATGGCGAGGCCATGCTCGGCCTGTTGGCCGGGCTTGGATTACTGGGAGTGAGCGCCTGCTTGCGCGGCAAGGCGCTGCTCGCCGTTATGTTGCTGGTGGCGCTTGCTTATATGCTTTTGGCGTTTGCGCTAATGGACAGCACCGCACCGGTCGGCGCGATGCGGCTTTATCATTGGCACTACGGCCACTTGCGCAACTTCAACCATATGGTGCAAATCGTGTCGGCACTGTTTCCGCTGTTGCTGTGGCTCTATGCAGGTCGGGCGTACCAACGAATCATCAATCATGACAGGAGGACTGGATGACACAGTATTACGACAAACACGTGTTTTTTTGCACCAACCAGCGCGAGGACGGAAGCGCCTGCTGCGGCAACCATGACGCGCAAAAGGCGCGCGACTATGTCAAAGACAAGGTCCGGGCGCTGGGTCTGTCCGGCAGACAGAACCGTATCCGCATCAATTCGGCGGGCTGCATGGATCGCTGCGATGACGGCCCGGTGATCGTGGTCTATCCCGAAGGCGTCTGGTACACCTACGTGGATGCGAAAGACCTCGACGAGATCATCGAATCCCATCTGAAAAACGGGAAAGTCGTGGACAGGTTGAAAATCTGATGCCGGTTAAACTGCAACAATTTTCCCTGGTCGGCCCGGCCGGCAATCTGGAAGGCATCGCGCATGTGCCGAAAGCGCCGCCGCGCGCCCTCGCGCTGGTCGCGCATCCGCTGCCGATTCTGGGCGGCACGATGGAAAACAAAGTCGCGGTCACCCTGGCCAGGACATTCGCCGAGCTGGGCTGCGTCGCACTGCGTTTCAATTTTCGCGGTGTCGGTGCCAGCGAGGGAAAATACAACGACGGCGATGGAGAAACCGCAGACCTGATTGCCGTCGCGCGCTATGCGCGGGAACAGTTTGGCGGCGAACTGCCGCTGCTGCTCTCCGGTTTTTCTTTCGGCGGCTACGTCGCGGCGCGTGCCGCACAGCACCTTGCGCCGCAACATCTGGTGCTCGCCGCGCCGGCAGTCGGACGGTTCGCGATGCCTGATGTGTCGCCGGACGCGCTGGTCATCCACGGTGAACAGGACGAAGTCGTGCCGCTGGCCGACGCCTTCGACTGGGCGCGCCCGCAACATCTGCCCATCGTCGTGCTGCCCGCCTGCGGCCACTTCTTTCACGGCCGCCTGACCCAGTTGCGCGACATCGTGAAGCGGCATTGCAGCGGGGTCGGGTTTTGAAACAACAATCCAGCCACAGAGAAAACCCAGGCGCAGACCTCTCTGTGTCCTCTGTGTCCTCTGTATTCTCTGTGGCAAAAAGGTTTTAAACAATGAATGCAGTGATCAGAGCTTCCGGATTGCAAAAATCCTACGCCGGGCAGCGCGTGGTGGACGGTCTCGACTTGTCTATTTGCAGGGGCGAGTGCTTCGGCCTGCTCGGCCCCAATGGCGCGGGCAAAACCACCACCTTGCGCATGTTGCTGGGCCTGATCGCGCCGGATGCGGGCACGGCCACCCTGCTCGATCTGCCGGTGCCGCAGGCGGCGCGCGAGGCGCGCATCCGCGTCGGCGTGGTGCCGCAGATAGACAATCTCGACCCCGATTTCAGCGTGGCAGAAAATCTGCTGGTGTATGGCCGCTATTTCGGCATGCAGGATAGCGAGATCGAAGCGCGCATCCCCTCGTTGCTCGAATTCGCCAGCCTCGGCCACAAGCGCGATGCCAAAGTGCCGACGCTGTCCGGCGGCATGAAGCGCCGTCTTACGCTGGCACGCGCGCTGGTGAACGACCCCGATGTGATCTTCCTCGACGAGCCCACCACCGGTCTCGATCCGCAGGCGCGCCACCTGATCTGGCAGCGTCTGCACGAATTGACGCGGCAAGGCAAAACGCTGCTGCTCACCACCCATTTCATGGACGAGGCCGAGCGGCTATGCCATCGCCTTGCGGTGCTGGACAATGGGCGTCTGATCACCGAAGGCAGCCCGCGCGCGTTGATCGAAACCCATATTGAGCCGCAAGTGGTCGAGGTGTATGGCGAGCATGCCGAAACGTGGGCGCACGAGCATGCCGCAGGTTATGCGCAACGCTTTGAAGTAAGCGGCGAATCGGCTTTCTGTTACGTGCAGGATGCGCAGCCCCTGGTTGCGCATCTGCAAACACAAAGTGCATTGCGCTATCTGCATCGCCCGGCGAACCTGGAAGATGTCTTTTTGAAACTCACTGGCCGGGAGATGCGCGAGTGAACTCCATCTTGTCATTCCGGCGCAGGCTGGAATCCAGCCGATTAAACAGCACGCGCGTAGCGCGTCAAAATTCCGGTTTTGTCCGCTATGCGGGATATTTGAACTACTGGATTCCGGCCTGCGCCGGAATGACGGGATTTTGAGATGAGCACGAACCATTTTGCATTGCCAATTTTGAGCCTGCGCTTCCTGCCGATCTGGCGCCGCCACTGGCTGGTCTGGCGCAAGGTCGCCGCGCCGTCTATTCTCGGCCATCTGGCCGATCCGGTGATCTACATGCTGGGCTTGGGTTACGGCCTCGGCAGCCTGCTGCCGCAAATCGGAGGCATGCCCTACATCACTTTTCTGGCCGCCGGCACGCTGTGTTATTCGGCGATGAACAGCGCCAGTTTCGAGGCGCTCTATTCCGGTTTTTCGCGCATGCATGAGCAGCGCACCTGGGAGGCGATCCTCAACACGCCGGTCACTTTGGACGACGTGGTGCTGGCAGAAATTTTGTGGGCGGCGACCAAGAGCCTGATGTCGGGCGCGGCGGTGCTGGCGGTGATCTGGCTGCTCGGACTGTCGCATGCGCCGCTGTCGCTGTGGATGATTCCGCTGTCCTTGCTGGTCGGCCTGACCTTTGCTTCGGTCGGCCTCATCATCACCGCGCTGGCGCCGGCCTACGACTTTTTCATGTACTACTTCACCCTGGTCATCACGCCGATGATGCTACTATGCGGCGTTTTTTTTCCGGTCAGCCAGTTGCCGCAGGGCATGCAAATCCTGGCGAGCGGGTTGCCGCTGACGCATGCCGTCGATCTGGCGCGACCGCTGATGAGCGGCAGCGTGCCGCCGCAGACTGCGTTGCACATCGCGGTGTTGCTGATTTATGCTTTGTGCGGTTTTTACATTTCTTTGGTGTTGTTCCGTCGTCGTCTAGCGAGGTGATTCCATGCTGTGGTTAAAAGCATTCCATATCGTTCTTGTCGTGAGCTGGTTCGCCGGCCTGTTCTATCTGCCGCGCATCTTCGTCAATCATGCGATGGCGGAGGAG
>CAYTZF010000108.1:0-2085 GCA_964442265.1 uncultured Sideroxydans sp. | reverse complement strand
GACATGCTGCACCATCGCGCGCAGATCCTTGAAGTCGAGCAACAGCATGCCGTTGTCGTCGGCAATCTTGAACACCAGAGTCAGCACGCCCTGCTGCGTATCGTTCAGGTTCAGCATGCGCCCCAGCAGCAGCGGCCCCATATCGGACACGGTGGCGCGCACCGGATGGCCCTGCCTGCCTGCTACATCCCAGAAAGTCGCCGGATAGGCGCGATGCGCGAAATCGTCCAGATGCAACTGCTCAACGCGCGCCTGCACCTTGGCATTGCCGCCGCCTTTTTTGGCCACGCCGGACAAATCGCCCTTGATGTCGGTTAGGAACACCGGCACGCCGATGCGGGAGAACGATTCCGCCAGCGATTGCAGGGTCACCGTTTTGCCGGTGCCGGTCGCGCCCGTGATGAGGCCGTGGCGGTTGGCCATCTGCGGCAACAGGACGAGCTGGAGCTGGTCATTTTGGGCAATAAGTAAGGGAGCGGTCATGCGGTTCTCCGTATTTTTAGATTTTTTCCTAAAGTTTTATCCAGGGTTGCCGATAACCGGAGCATGGATGGCGCTGATTGCATCCATTGCCGCTAAAAGAGGAGTCTCATCATGGCAATCAACCCGGTCAATTCAGGCAATAACTACGTCTCGGCGGTGCAACCGCAGCCGCAGCAGTATGCGGAGCGCGTGGCCGAACGCGAGAACGACAAAAACAGCGAAGAAGCGAAGCGCGCCGCCGCAGCCAGCGAAGCGCCCAAGCCGACGGTGAACAGCCAGGGGCAAACGGTGGGGCGGGTGGTTAACACGCAAGCCTGATCCCGAAGACGCGTTCAGGCGACGCCGGCCTGTTCCGCCTGCACATCGGCAAAGTAGCTGGAGCGCACCATCGGCCCGCAGGCGGCATGTGAAAAGCCCATCTCTTTCGCCGCCTCCTCGAACATCCTGAAAGTTTCCGGCGGCACATAACGCAACACCGGCAGATGTCCTTCGGACGGTTGCAGATATTGTCCCAGTGTCAGCATCTGCACCTCGTGCGCGCGCAGGTCGCGCATCACCTGCAGCACTTCCTCGTCGGTCTCGCCCAAGCCCAGCATCAGACCGGATTTGGTCATCACCTGCGGGAATCGTGCCTTGAATGCCTTGAGCAACTTGAGCGAATGCGTGTAGTCCGCGCCGGGACGCGCCAGCGGGTACAGGCGCGGCACGGTCTCCAGATTGTGGTTCAGCACATCCGGCAACTCGCTCGCCATCGCGTCCAGCGCGATCTCCAGCCGACCACGAAAATCCGGTACCAGGGTTTCCAGCCGGGTGCCGGGCGAGGCGGCGCGAATCGCGCGCAGGCAGTCGGAGAAATGCTGCGCGCCGCCGTCGCGCAGGTCGTCGCGATCCACGCTGGTGATGACGACATAGCGTAATTTGAGCAGGCCGATCGAACGGGCGAGGTTGTGCGGTTCATCGGCATCCGGCGGCAACGGCTTGCCGTGTGCCACGTCGCAGAACGGGCAGCGGCGGGTGCAGATGTCGCCGAGGATCATGAAGCTGGCCGTGCCCTTGCCGAAGCATTCGCCGATGTTGGGGCAGGTCGCTTCTTCGCACACGGTGTGCAGGTCGTTCTCGCGCAGGATGCGCTTCATGTCGTGATAGCCCTCGCCGCTGCCGATTTTGGCGCGGATCCATTGCGGTTTGCGCAGGCGTTCCTGCAACGGCACGATCTTGATCGGATTGCGCGCGGTTTTGGCCGCGCCGGTTTGTTTATTGGATTCGTTCATGCCGCGCATTGTAAAGTATCTGCAATACCCAAGTGAAAAAGTATGGTAAAGTTTGACACCGTGGCGATGCAATTTCTGCCCACCGAATTTTTAACCAGGAGACCATCATGGAACATCAACTGCCCGCACTCCCCTATGCCAAAGATGCGCTCGCGCCCCACATGTCCGCCGAGACGTTTGAATATCACTATGGCAAGCACCATCAAGCCTACGTCACCAACCTGAACAACCTGATCAAGGGCACCGAATTCGAGAACGCCAGCCTGGAAGACATCGTCAAGAAGGCTTCCGGCGGCATCTACAACAACGCCGCCCAGGTTTCCAACCACAC
>CAYTZF010000107.1:0-6780 GCA_964442265.1 uncultured Sideroxydans sp. | reverse complement strand
CGTTTGGGCGGGGTCGGCCATATCTCCGACGCGATGCTGCCGACCGTGGCGGACCGGCGCTATGACACCGACTTCGTCAAGGAAAAGCTGCATCAGTACAAAGCCAATATCAACAATTCCGACAAGACGCTGATCAAGTTCGATCTGGGCCAGTTGGCAGAATCCACTCGCCTGCATGTCAGCAGGACCATGGAGCGCAAGCGCGGTTCCGGCATGGTCTTCATCAACATCATGGAAAAACTCACCATGAACGGGCCGCGCGACACCTTGCGTGTGCGCATGCATGAGGCGATGACCGCGGGCATCGACGGCATCACCCTGGCGGCCGGATTGCATCTGGGTTCGTTCGCGCTGATGGAGGATCATCCGCGTTTCCGCGATGTCAAGCTGGGCATCATCGTGTCATCCTTGCGCGCGTTGCAATTGTTCCTGCGCAAGAACCTGAAGACGCGGCGCCTGCCTGATTACGTGGTGGTGGAAGGCCCTTTGGCCGGCGGCCACCTGGGTTTTGGCATGGACTGGGCGCAATACGATCTGCGCACCATCTTCAACGAAATTCTGCAGTTCCTGCGCGGGGAGAAACTGGATATTCCGGTGATTCCCGCCGGCGGCATCTTTACCGGCAGCGATGCCGCCTCCTTTCTGCAGGAGGGCGCGGCGGCGGTGCAGGTGGCGACGCGGTTTACCGTGAGCAAGGAATGCGGCCTGCCGCCGGATGTGCAGCAGGAATACTTTAGGGCAAGCGAGATCGACATTGAGGTGAACACCACCTCGCCCACCGGCTACCCGATGCGCATGCTGAAGAACAGCCCCTCCATCGGTTCCGGCATCCGTCCCGGTTGCGAATCCTACGGCTATCTGCTGGATGCCAGCGGGCGTTGCGATTACATCGACGCCTACAATCGCGAAGTGGCGGCGCACCCGGGCGAGAAAAAGGTCGCGGTGTATGACAAGACCTGTCTGTGCACCCACATGCGCAATTTCAAATGCTGGACTTGCGGCCACTACACCTACCGCCTGAAAGACACCTCGCGCAAACTGGAAGACGGCAAGTACCAGCTATTGAGTGCGGAACACATCTTCAAGGATTACCAGTTCAGCACCGGCAACCGGATTGCCTTGCCCGACTTGGCTGGAATCACCGATTGATGTAATCGTCGTGGGAGTGCTGCTCCGGATCAACGCGGTCGCCGTGCGGGTGTTCGCCGTAGGCCTTGATGAACACTTCACTTGAATTGTTCTTGGTGCGCGGCTCGGGTGTTTTCAGGTTGTGGTACTGCACGTCCTCGCAATAGTGATAGAGCGCGTGGCGCAACCGGTCGAAAAAACCGGGCTCAAAACTGAAGCCCTCCTTCGCCAGCGCCTTCTGCAATCCCTCCAGCGAATAGTGTGCCACGCTGTAGCGGATCAGCAGCCAATTGGCCCGCACGCAGCGCTCCACCGCGAAATTATTGAGGCCGCACAGCAATTGATGCGCCTGCTCGGCCTGTTCGGGCGAGACGAACTTCAGAACGCGCTCCTTGTGCAGTTCAAACGGATTCATTGCTCAATTCCCCCGCAAGATACTCATTCCCTTCAACAGATTCAAAGCCTGGTTCAACTGGTAATCGTTCTTGGCGCCGAACTCGGCTATTTCGGTTTTGCCGCCGTTGCTGTTTTGTTCGTTCTTCGGGGTTTTGTCCAGCGGTTTTGCGCTTTCACCGGCGCTGTCGGTCTGGCCGTTGGTCAAGTGCTTGGCCAGGTCGGCCTCGCGCAAACGCAGGCTGTTGTCGAAGGCCGCCGTGGCCGGGTCTTCCACCACGATGTCCGGCACGATACCCTTGGCCTGGATGGAGCGCCCGCCCGGCGTGTAATAGCGTGCGGTGGTGAGCTTGATCGCGGTGTTGTTGCCCAGCGGCAAAATTGTTTGCACCGAACCTTTGCCAAACGTCCGTGTGCCCATGATGACGGCGCGCTTGTGATCCTGCAACGCGCCGGCGACGATCTCCGAAGCCGAGGCGGAGCCGCCGTTCACCAGCACCACCATCGGCACGCGGGCGAATTCGTCGGACAGATCTTTCAGATAATCCTCCCTGCTGCCGCGCAGATAATATTCCGGGCTGGCCAGCAGGCGCATCTTGGCGTCGTCGGTGCGCCCTTCGGTATAGACCACCAGCGCATCCTTGGGCAGGAAGGCCGCCGCGACACCGACCGCACCGGTCAGCAGACCGCCCGGATCATTGCGCAAATCCAGAATCAAGCCCTGCAGCGGTTCCTTGTTCTGTTTGCGCAGGTTAGCCAGGGCGGCGCCCAGATTCTCGCCGGTGTGTTCCTGAAACTGGGTGATGCGGACGAAGGCGTAGCCCGGTTCGGCAAGTTTGGATTTCACGCTTTGCACTTTGATGACGGCGCGCACGACCCCGATCTTTAGCGGCTGCGGCGCATTTTTGCGGATCACGGTAAGGACGATGCTGCTGCCCGGTTTGCCGCGCATCAGTTTGACCGCATCGTTCAGGGTCATGCCCTTGACCAGGGTGTCATCCAGCTTGATGATCAGGTCGCCGCTCTGGATCCCGGCCTTGAAGGCCGGGGTGTCCTCAATCGGCGAGATAACCTTGACCAGCCCGTCCTCCATGCCGACTTCTATGCCCAGCCCGCCGAATTCCCCCTGGGTGCCGACCTGCAATTCCTTGAAGCCTTCCGCATCCAGATAGGCGGAGTGCGGGTCCAGCCCGCTCAGCATGCCGTTGATCGCTTCCGTGATCAGTTTTTTGTCGCTCACCGGCTCGACATAGTCGCTCTTGATCCGCCCGAACACATTGGCAAACGCACGCAACTCCTCAACCGGCAACGGTAGCGCAACTTCCTTTTCCGCCATGGCGGAAAATTGCAGGCTGACCATCACGCCCGCGATCAGGCCGACGGCGATCAGCCCCAGTTCTTTAATGCGACGACTCATTTTTTATCCTTAAGGTTGCTTGATCCAGCGGCTCGGGTTGACGGGCTGCCCCTTGTAGCGCAGTTCAAAGTATAAACCTGAATCCTCGTTGCCGCCGCTGTTGCCGACGGAGGCGATCAGATCGCCGGTGCGCAGGATTTCGCCCACCTGTTTGTACAAGGCTTGATTGTTGCCGTACAAACTCAGATAACCCTGGCCGTGATCGAGGATGAGCAGATTGCCATATCCGCGCAGCCAGTCGGCATACACCACGCGGCCGGGGGCGATGGCCAGCACCGGCTGCTTGGCGCGCGCGCGGATGAGCCAGCCGTTCCAGGCCAGGGTGCTATCCGGACGGCGGCTGCCAAATCGATTGGCAATTGTGCCGCTGACCGGCAACGCCAGTTTGCCTTGGCGGCGGCGGAAATCATTGCCCGCCATCTCCGGCATGACAGCGGACAGTTCCCGCAACAGACGCGCCAGTCGCGCTTCGTTTTTTTGCAGGCGGCCGATCTCCCGCCGCTGCTGTTTCAGTTGCTGCGAGATCTTGCGCAGGGTGCGCTGACGGGAGTCCTGTTCCTGTCGCAGCTGTGCCAGCTCGCGCCGCTCGGCCGCGCGCAGTTCATCCAGTTCGTGCTGTTTGGCCTCGGTTTCGCGGGCGGCTGCATTCAGTTCGGCCAGGGCTTTCTGCTGCGCGCGCAATGCGCTGCCGCGTTCGCGCGCGATGTATCCCAGGTAATGCATGTTGCGCGCCAACTGGTTCGGGTCGTCGCTGTCGAGCAGCAGTTTGAGATAGTCCTCGTCGGTGCTGCTGACGTATTGCCGATAGAGCAGGCTGCCGAGACGGACTTGCTGCTGGCGGGAGTTTTCACCGGCCCGGGCGGCGCGCCGTTGCAGGTGTTGCAGGGCGATTTTGCCCTCGCGCTGCTGCTTTTCGAGGCGCGCCAGGGCGCGCTGGCGATCGCTGATCGCGCGTTCCGACTCGCGCAGCGCATCCGCCGCCTCCGCTTTGGATTCGGCGGCCTGGTCAAATTCGCGTTGCAGCAGCGCGATACGCTGGCGCAGTTTATCCAGATCCGCCTGGTCGGCGGCGAAGGCGTTGCCGGCCAGGCAGCAGGCAATCAGCAACAGCATTCGTGCCATTTGGCTTACTCGAAACGGAGCAGGGAGCTGCCGGTCATCTCGGGCGGCTGCGGCAGGCCCATCATGGCCAGCAGGGTGGGCGCGACATCCTGCAACGCCCCGGTTCCCGCTGCCGCGATAACCGCCTTGCGCCCGATATACAGGAACGGCACCAGATTCAGGGTGTGTGCGGTGTGCGCCTGATGGGTGTCGCGATCCAGCATCTGTTCGGCGTTGCCGTGATCGGCGGTAATGATGACTTCGCCGCCGATCTCCAGCATCGCGTTGACCGCGCGCCCGACGCACGTGTCGAGCGCTTCCACCGCCTTCACTGCCGCTTCCATGATGCCGCTGTGCCCCACCATGTCGCCGTTGGCGTAGTTGCACAGGATGGCCTGGTACTGTTTGCCGCGGATCGCCGCCACCAGTTTGTCGGTGACTTCGAACGCGCTCATTTCCGGCTTGAGATCATAAGTGGCAACTTTGGGCGACGGAACCAGGATGCGGTCTTCGCCCGGATAGGGTTGTTCCTTGCCGCCGTTCATGAAGTAGGTGACATGCGCGTATTTTTCCGTTTCGGCGATGCGCAACTGCTTCAGCCCCAGATTGGAAAGGTATTCGCCGATGCCGTTGTAAATCGGATCGGAAGTAAAGGCGCACGGGAAATGGAAATCCTCGCCGTAGCTGCTCAGGGTGGTGTAGTTCGACAGCTTGGGCGAGCACTTGCGCGCGAAGGCGTTGAAGTCTGCATCCGTCAGCGCGCGGCTGATCTCGCGCGCGCGATCGGCGCGGAAATTCATGAACACCACCGCATCGCCATCCTGTATCGGCGCCGGTTCGCCGAGCACGGTGGCTTGCACGAACTCGTCGTTCTCGCCGCGTGCGTAGGCGGCCTCCAATCCGGCCGCTGCGTCGGCGGCAGTGAACGGCGCCACCCCTTGCGTCAGCATGTCATAGGCGACCTGCACCCGCTCCCAGCGGTTGTCCCGGTCCATCACAAAGAACCGGCCGACGAGGGTGGCGATGCGGCCGGTGCCGAGCTGCGCGCATTTGTCCTGCAAGGCTTGCAGCGATTGGGCTGCGCTGCGCGGGGGCGTGTCGCGCCCGTCGAGGAAGGCATGCAGGAAGACTTTTTCCAGTCCCTTGCGCGCCGCCAGTTCCAGCATGGCGTGAATGTGCGCCTCGTGGCTGTGCACGCCGCCGGGCGAGAGCAGGCCCATGATATGCAGCGCCGCGTTGTTTTGTTGCGCGGCCTGCACCGCTTGCACCAGCGCGGGATTGCTGAAGAAACTGCCGTTTTCGATGGCCAGATCGACCTTGGTCAGGTCCTGGTACACCACGCGTCCGGCGCCGATGTTCAGATGGCCGACCTCGGAATTGCCCATCTGGCCATGCGGCAAACCGACATCCAGTGCCGAAGTCTTGATCAGGGTGTGCGGATATTCGCGCCACAGCCTGTCCCAGTTGGGTTTGCGCGCCTGCGCGATGGCGTTGAAATCGGCTTCCTCGCGATAGCCGAAGCCGTCAAGGATGAGCAACAGGACTGGGGTGATGGCGTGTGGAGTCGATTGGGTCATACCAGGTTTCTCGTTTAAGATGTCGAAATATCAGACTTTGCTGATGCAGTGCGTGCGCGATTTTAGCCGATTTTGCGTGACAGGGACGCGCTTTGCCTGCGTGCCGGGGAGAAAATATGGCAAAGAAGCCAATTGAAAAAGAAGCAGATATTGCGATAGCGGCGGCTTCCATGAAGGCCATCGCCCATCCTTTGCGCCTGAAGATATTGTGCGTGCTGTCCGGTGGCGCATTGAGCGTGCAGGATATTGTCGAGCAAGTGGGGACGACGCAGAGCAATATCTCGCAGCATCTGGCGATTCTGCGCGCCAAGGGTATTTTGATTGCGCACAAAGAGGCGAACCACGTTTATTACCGCATCGGCGATGCCAGAACCCTTAAGTTGGTGGGGTTGATGCGGGATGTTTTTTGTTCGGTACAGTAACTTGCAATCACTTCTATATTAGAATATTCTAATACGTTGTTAATTTTCGCAGCAGGTGCAAAACATGAAAAAACCGTGGATGCTGATCCTTTCGCTGGTAACGTTGGCGCTGTCAAATGCCGCTATGGCGGGGTCGTTGCGCGCGATCCAGGTGCAGGAGCGCGAAGTCGCCCAGCGCTACAGCGTCGATGGCGTGGTGGAGGCGACGCGCCAATCGACCGTGTCGGCACAGATCTCCGGTCGCGTGAAGGCGCTCAATTTTGATGTGGGCGACCGCGTCAGCAAGGGGCAGATTCTCCTGCGCATCGACGAGCGCGAAGCCAACCAGGCAGTGGCCGGCAGCAACGCGCAACTGGCGCAGGCACGGGCGGCATTGGATAACGCCCGCTTGAACTATGAGCGTTCGCAGCAGCTGTTTGCGCAGAAATTCATCAGCCAGGCGGCGCTGGACAAAGCCAGGGCCGATTTCGAGATGGCGGCGGCGCAAGCGCGCGCCAGTGCGGCGGGCGCCGAGCAGTCGGCGTTGGCGCAGAGCTATACCGCTGTGGTTGCGCCCTATGCCGGGGTGGTGTCGGCGCGCCATGTCGAACTGGGCGAGATGGTGACGGTGGGGATGCCGCTGATGACCGGCTTCGATCCGGCTGAGCTGCGCATCATCGCCAACGTGCCGCAATACAAATTGACGGCAATCGGCGTCAGACCGGACGTGAGCATTGAAGTGCCGGAATTGCAGCGCTGGCTG
>CAYTZF010000106.1:0-5575 GCA_964442265.1 uncultured Sideroxydans sp. | reverse complement strand
GTAATGCACCAGCAGCGCGCCGATTTTTTGTGCTTCTTCCGCCAGTACGCAGGGTGCGACGGCATTGATTGCGTGCGCCAGTTCCGGTTCGGTTTCGGCCTTGTCCACCGCCGTGTAGGCGGCCGGATTGACGATGATGGCTGGGCGCTGTTCGCGCACGATCCGGCGAATCGCATCGGGCTGGCTCAAATCGAGTTGCGCGCGGTCAAGACCGACGACCGTACCGAGCGGTGCCAGCGTGCGCTGCAATTCCCAGCCGAGCTGGCCGTTGATGCCGGTGAGCAGGATGAGGCTCACGCGAAGACCTCGGCATCTTTCAGCAATTTCCCGGCCTGATCCTTGCCGGAAAGCAACGGCGTCGCGCCGTTCAATTGCCAGTCGATGGCAAGCTGAGGGTCGTTCCACAGGATGCAGCGTTCGTGTTCGGGTGCCCAGTAGTCCGTGGTCTTGTACAGGAACTCGGCGCTCTCGCTCAGCACCACGAAGCCATGCGCGAAACCGGGCGGGATCCACAGCATGCGTTTGTTTTCCGCGCTCAGGACGATCGTCTCGGCCTGGCCGAAGGTGGGCGAGCTGCGGCGGATATCGACCGCTACATCCAGCACCTCGCCCGTCACCACTCGTACCAGTTTGCCCTGTGCCTGCTGAATCTGATAGTGCAGGCCGCGCAGTACATGGCGCGCGGATTTGGAATGGTTGTCCTGCACAAAGGGCGTGGTGATGCCGGTCAGCTCGGCAAAACGTCCGGCGTTAAAACTTTCAAAGAAAAAACCGCGCGCATCGCCGAACACTTTGGGTTCGATGACCACCACCTCCGGGATCGGTGTCGGGATCGCCTGCATGTCAGAATTTCTCCTGCAGTATGGCAAGCAGATACTGGCCGTAGCCGTTCTTGGCCAGCGGCTGCGCCAGCGCTTCCAGTTCTGCGCGGGTAATGTAATTGCGGCGATAGGCGATCTCTTCCGGGCAGGCGATCTTCAGCCCCTGGCGTTTTTCCAGGGTCTGGATGAACAGCGACGCCTCCAGCAGCGAATCGTGGGTGCCGGTGTCCAGCCATGCGCTACCGCGCCCCATCACCTGCACATCGAGCTTGCCGTGTTCGAGATAGATCTGGTTAACCGTGGTGATCTCCAGTTCGCCGCGTGGCGAGGGCTTGATCGACTTGGCGATGCCGACGACATCATTGTCGTAGAAATACAGGCCGGTCACCGCATAGTTCGACTTGGGCCGGGCGGGTTTTTCCTCGATGCTCAAGGCGTGGCCGTTGGCATCGAAATCCACCACGCCATAGCGTTCCGGGTCGGTCACCCGATAGGCGAACACCGTGCCGCCCTCACGTCTGGCTGCGGCAGCGAGCGAACCCTCCAGCTTGTGGCCATAGAAAATATTGTCGCCCAGCACCAGCGCGCAACTGTCGTTGCCGATGAACGACTCGCCGATGATGAACGCCTGCGCCAGCCCGTCCGGCGACGGCTGCACCGCGTAGGAGAGAGTGATGCCCCAGCGCGCGCCGTCGCCCAGCAACTGCTCGAAGCGCGGCGTGTCCTGCGGCGTCGAGATGATCAGGATGTCGCGGATTCCCGCCAGCATCAGCGTGGTCAGCGGGTAATAGATCATCGGTTTGTCGTAGATCGGCAGCAGCTGCTTGGACACCGGCAGCGTGACCGGATACAGCCGGGTGCCGGAACCGCCGGCGAGGATGATGCCTTTCATTTTGCTTCTCCCGTTTGATTATGCCGCCAGCCCGCGCAGCCATTCTGCCGCATCGGTAATGCGGATGCCATTGCGAACCTCTTCCTGGCGCAGGTGATAAACGATCTGCACCGCTTCGGCCCCGGCAAACTGCGCGGCAAATCGCGCCAGTCCGCGATGCGGTTTGTGGTCACCCAGCTTGCATTCGACCATCTGCGTCACGTCGCCTTTCTCCGACAAGGCGAAATCGACTTCAACACCATCCTTGGTGCGGATGTAATGCAGCCCGATCTCGCGTCCGGCGCTGTCGCGCAAAAAATGGGCATGCTTCAGCAACATTCCGGCCACGGCGTTTTCAAGCCGCACGCCGTCATTGCCGTTGACCAATCCGGTATCGAAGAAATATACCTTGGGGCTTTGCAGCAGTGCCCGCGCCACATTGCGATGCCAGGGCTGGACGGTGAACACGATATACAAAGCCTGCAGGATATCGAGATAGCGCTTCAGGGTGTTTGGAGACACCGCCAGATCGCGCGCGATCGAAGCCAATGACAAGGGCGACCCCACCCGTTCGCGCAGCAATTCGACGAACAGCCGCATGGTGTTGATCTCATGCACGCGGGAAAACTCGAGCACATCCTCGCGGATCAGGTCGGTGAAGTATTGCGCGCGCCAACGGTCGGCTTGCGCTGCATCGGCGGCGAGGCAGGGTTCGGGAAATCCGCCGCGCGTGAGCAGGTGATCCAGCGCGTCGGCGGCCGGAATCTGACGTTGATCGCACCACTCGCGCACCGAGAACGGGTGCAGGCGAAAGGCGAAATAGCGACCGGCCAGTGAATCACCGCCCTGGCGGAAAGTTTCCATGCGCGCGCTGCCGGTCACCAAAATGGCCTGACCCGGCGTGCGACCGTCCACCGCCCCCTTCAGCCAGTTTTTCCACTCGCGCATCTTGTGAATCTCGTCCATCACCAGCAGCTTCGCGCGCGGATTCCAGGATTGTCGCTGCAAAATGGCGCGATCCTGCAACACATCCCAGTTGAGGTATTGGGGCGAGTCGAACGAAGTCATAAGTTGGCGTGCGAGCGTGGTCTTGCCAACCTGACGCGGGCCGGTCAAGACGACCATCTTCGATGAAAGATCATCGAGGACGAAATTATCCAGATACCGTTGCATGGGTTAAAGGTTACGCTAATTTCAAAAAAGTCGCGACTTTATTTCAGAATAAGGCAATATAGTCGCATTATGGAGCTGCAATTGCAGGAGGTTGAATCGCAGGTGGGTGGCTCAAACACCGTATTGTTTTTGCATCCAATGCTGATATTCGCCGCTGGTCACGCCCTGCACCCAATCGGTGTTGGCCAGATACCACTCGACCGTTTTGCGCAATCCACTCGCGAAAGTCTCCTGCGGTTTCCAGCCGAGTTCGCGCGCGATTTTTGTCGCGTCGATGGCGTAACGCCGGTCGTGGCCGGGGCGGTCGGCGACATAGGTGATGAGTTTGGCATGCGGCGCGCCCGGCGGGTGCAGTTCGTCCAGAATGGCGCAGATCGCCTGCACGACTTCAAGGTTGGTCTTCTCGTTCCAGCCGCCGATGTTGTATGTCTCGCCCGGCGTGCCTTGTTCCAGCACCAGGCGCAGCGCGCGCGCATGGTCATCCACATACAGCCAGTCGCGGATGTTGTCGCCCTTGCCGTAGATCGGCAGCGGCTTGCCGTTGACCGCGTTCAAAATCACCAGGGGGATGAGCTTCTCCGGGAAATGATACGGCCCGTAGTTGTTCGAACAGTTGGTGGTCACCACCGGCAGACCATAGGTGTGCTGCCAGGCGCGCACCAGATGGTCGCTGGCCGCCTTGCTGGCGGAATACGGTGAATTGGGTTCGTAAGCGGTCGCTTCGGTGAAGAAGCCTTCGTCGCCCAGGCTGCCGTACACCTCGTCGGTGGAGATGTGGTGAAAGCGGAACGAGGATTTTTTCCCGTCCGGCAATGTGTTCCAGTAGGCGCGCGCGGCTTCCAGCAAGGTGTAAGTGCCGGCGATGTTGGTCTGGATGAAATCGGCGGGGCCGGAGATGGAACGGTCCACATGCGACTCGGCCGCCAGATGCATGATGGAATCCGGCTGATGCTCGCGGAACACCCGCGCCACTTCGGCGGCATCGCAGATATCGACCTGCTCGAAACGATAACGCGGGTTGTCCGAAATGGCAGCCAGCGATTGCAGATTGCCCGCATAGGTCAGCTTGTCGAGGTTGACCACGCGGTCTGGCGTGTCATGGATGAACTGGCGCACAACGGCAGAGCCGATGAATCCGGCGCCGCCGGTGACGAGGATGGTTTTGGCGAGACGCGTATTCATGAGCTTGCTTCCCAGGGGTTGATCAAACGGACTCCGGCATAGCTGAAGTCCTTGATGTTGCGGGTGACGATGGTCATGCTGTGCACCAGTCCGGTTGCGGCAATCAGCGCATCCCGCGCCGGGTGCGGGTCGGGCACATGGAGGGCGGCGCTGCGCCGGGCCACGGCGGTATCAACCGGCAGAATGCGCCCGGCAAAAGCGGGCAGCACCTGATTTTCCAGCCATGCGCGCAGGATCGCGCCTTGCGCTTCATCGCGCCGCTCGATCAACAGCACGCCGGTTTCCAGCTCCTGCACCGAAATCGCGGAGAGATACAGGTCGCACACCGCGACGCTGTCCGCCCAGCGCGCGACTTGCGCGTCCGCCTTGCCGAGACGGATCTTGCGCAACTCGGAGATGACATTGGTATCCAGGAGGTACATCAGGAAAAATCTGCGGCTCGCGCCGGCTCGTCCGTTTTGGTCAGCAACCGGTCGAAGTCATCCGTTGCATCGAGAGCCAACAGATCGGCAATCCTGGCGTGGCTACCGACCAATTGCCGGTAATCCTCGATGCGAAGCAGGACATGGGCGGGACGACCCCGATCGGTGATGAACACCGGTCCCTTGTCAGCAGCTTTCTTTGCTTCGCTGGCGTGCTGGTTGAATTCTCTGCTGGATAGGGTGGTAATCAAGGCATCCTCCATTTGTATGTAGGTTACTACATGCAAAAGATGTTCTCAAATTTTATCCCAGATAATCCATTAGGCCGTCGTTCCGGCGCAGGCCGGAATCCGGCAACCAAAAATACTCCGTGAAGCGGACAAAACCACGATGTTCCCCCTTGCGCGGGGAATTCTTAATTACCTGGATTCCGGCCGTCGCCGGAATGACGGAATTTGAATTTATGGAAATGCCCTTTATTGTTTGCCAAGCACAGTGGTAATCAGACACACCGCGCGCTCGGTCGCGCCCTGGTTTTCCTCAACGAAGCGCAGGCCGGCGGCGCCCATTGCCTGCATCCGCGCCGGATCGTACATCAGCACATTGAGCAAGTGCACCAGATCATCCGCGTGCTGCACGCGCCGCGCGGCGCCGTGGGCGATGGCGGCTTCGGCGGCCTGGGCGAAGTTGAAAGTGTGCGGGCCGATCAGTACGGGTTTGCCACAGGCTGCGGCTTCGATCAGGTTCTGCCCGCCGAGCGGCAACAGGCTGCCGCCGATGAAGGCGATGTCGCAGGCGGCGTAATAGGCGAACAGTTCGCCCATGCTGTCGCCCAGCACCACCTGGGTATCGTCGGCGACGGGCGCGTTGCCGCTGCGGCGCTGCAGGCGATAACCGTGCTGTTCGATCAGCGCGGCCACCGCATCGAAACGCTGCGGATGGCGCGGCACGATCACCACCAGCAGGTGGTCCACTGCGGCATATTCCAGCGCAGTCAGCAGCAATTCCTCTTCCCCGTCGCGCGTGCTGGCCGCCAGCAAGACCGGACGCTGAGCGCCGAACTGCTGGCGCAATTCAGCACCGAGCGCGAGCTGGTGCGCGGGCGG
>CAYTZF010000105.1:0-4184 GCA_964442265.1 uncultured Sideroxydans sp. | reverse complement strand
CTCAAGCCGGACAGCGGCGATGCCCTGCTCGGTCTGGGCCATCTGTGCACCGAGAACGGCCAGCTCGCGCGCGCGCGCGAACTGTTCCTGCGCGCGTTGTCATGCAAGCCGGACGACATCGCGGCGCGCATCCATCTGGTGCAGAACGACAAGGTGAGCGCAGACGATGAACACTTCGCCGCGCTGCGGGCGGAAGAAAAAAAGATGGCGGAATTCTCCGACAACCGCCGCTTGTCGCTGCATTTCGCGCTGGGCAAGTGCTACGACGACATCAAGGATTACGACCAGGCCTTCCCGCACTATCTCGCCGGTTGCCAGATCAAACGCGCCAGGCTCGGCTATGACCCCGCTGCCGCCGCGCGGCAATTCGTTGAACTGGAGGAAATCTTCAGCAAGGATTTTATCGACCGCCTGCGCGGCAGCGGCGACCCATCCGCCATGCCCATCTTCGTGCTCGGCATGCCGCGTTCAGGCACCACACTGACCGAGCAGATTCTCGCCAGCCACCCGGATGTTTTTGGCGCGGGCGAATTGCCCGACCTGCTGCGCATCGCGCACCGCAAGACGCACCCGGACACCACCACCTTCCCCGACAATCTGCGCTATCTCGATTCCGCCACACTGAGCGCATGGGGCGCGGAATACGTGGCCGCAGTGCAGGCGCGCGCCCCGCAGGCGAAGCACATCACCGACAAGATGCCGGCCAACTTCTTCGCCGTGCCGCTGATCCACCTGATGCTGCCCAACGCGAAGATCATCCACGTCAACCGCAATCCGGTGGACACCTGCGTCTCCTGCTTCACCCGCCTGTTCCACCGCAAGCAGGAACATACCTACGACCTTGCCGAACTGGGCCGCTACTACGCCGACTACGCGCGGCTGATGAATCACTGGCGCACCGTACTGCCGGCCGGCGCGTTCTACGATGTGCAGTACGAGGACATCGTGGCCGACCAGGAAAGCGAAGCGCGCAAGCTTCTGGAATACTGCGGGCTGGAATGGAACGACGCCTGTCTCGATTTCCACCAGACCCAGCGCCAGATCCGCACCGCCAGCGTGGTGCAGGTGCGCCAGCCGATCTACACTACGTCGGTGGAACGTTGGCGCAAGTATGAAAAATTCCTCGGCCCGCTGCTGGAAGAGCTGGGCGACCTGGTGCCGAACCGTTGAGGATAGATGAATGATGCCGCATAGCTTAATCCAACCGCATTGGTACATCGACAAGAATCCGTATCCCAATCTCTATGTTGATCTGACAGAGCGTTGCAATATGGACTGCAATTTTTGCTACAACCCGGAGCGTAGCAAATCAGATCTCGACTTCGATTATTTCGCCGAAGCATGCGCCCGCCTGCCCAATCCAGTGCACTGGCGCTTTCTGGGAGGCGAGCCAACTTTGAACAAGCACTTCTTCGAGTTGATCGAGATCGCGTTGAAGTATGGACACACGGTCTATTTTGCCTCGAATGGCTACAAATACAACGATCCCGCCTTCATGGAAAAGCTGGCGCGCTGGAGCGGCAAGGTGAGTGCCGGACTTTCGATGGATGGTGGAACGCTGGACAACCACTTCTATGATCTGCTCAACAACCGTAGCTGCTTGGACGTCAAATTACAGGCATTGGAGAACCTGCGCCGGCATGGGATAAAGCGGATCTGTCTGTCTGCGATCATCGTGCGCAATGAGAACGAGCGGGTGATCGCTGAGTTGTATGAGGCCGCGAAACAATATAGCGATATCGTTCGCTACATTCACTACCGCTCGGCGGCGATGGTCGGTCGTTGGATCGATACGCAACCCTACACGCTCGAGGAACTCAAGCAACTGGCGCAACCGCTATTCACAGATACCGAGTTCTCCCCGCATTGCATACACGAGATCAACTGCAACGATGGTGATGGAGAATGCTGTTACCGGTTCCACCCCAACTCCCGCTTGCAGATATCACTGATCGAATTCGCATCCGCGCGCTCATCGCAGTGCCCCAATCGCGGCAAGTTGTTGCAGGAAGACTTCCTCATCGAACCCTTCTTTGCCAACATGATCGACCGGAGTGCCGATTTCTCTATTAAACATGGTGAAGTTAAGATTCCCGTCTCGATCCGGTCCGCAATAAAGACTTCCGCATGAGACAAGATCAATCAGTGCAGAACCGTCTTCATTCCTTGCGCAGCATGATTCCAGAAGTCGCTTGGCCCGCCATCCCCGATCCGGTCGCTGCGAACCTTCTCGCCATACTGACTCAATTGGACGAAAGCCAGTGGTGGACGGCGGAGCGATTGGCCCGGCGACAGCTCGATCAGTTCAGTCTGCTGGCGCAGCACGCCTGGCAGCAGTCGCCCTTCTTCCGCAAACGTTTCGAGCAGGTCGGACTCGATCCGCGCCAAATCTGGACGACCGAATCCTTTGCTTCCATTCCGTTGTTGACCCGCGCAGAATTGATGCAGCAGGCAGAACAAATTTTTTGCCGTGCTCTGCCGCCCAATCATGGCGGCACGCATAAAGTACAATCCTCCGGCTCCACCGGACAAATGATCATCGTGTTAAAAACCGACGTGACACAGCTATTCTGGCTGGCGCTCGCGTTGCGTGAACATCTGTGGCATGAGCGCGATTTTTCCGCCACGCTGGCCGTGATCAAGGCGATCACCCCGACGCAGGATGACCCGGCCAAGGCGGCGCAGCTTGGCTGGGGACATCCCGCCACCTTGCTGTTCGCCACCGGCCCCTCCTATTCACAACCGCTGGCGATGAACGTGAAACAACAGGCGGCATGGCTGGCGCGCATCGATCCGAAATACCTGCTGACCTACCCTTCCAACTTGAGTGCGCTGCTCGACCTGTACGAAAAAGGCACACCCTTTCCACACTCGCTGCGCCAGGTGCGCACCGTGGGCGAGACGCTGCATCCCGGTCTGCGCGAACGCTGCCGCACGCTGGGCGGCATTGAAATCGTGGATCTGTATAGCGCGCAGGAGGTCGGCCTCATCGCGTTGCAATGTCCGGTCAGCGGGCTGTATCACGCGCAGAGCGAGAGCCTGCTCGTGGAAGTGCTGGACGATGCCGGACAACACTGTAAGCCCGGAGAAATCGGGCGCGTGGTCATCACCGATCTGCACAACTTCGCCACGCCGCTCATCCGCTACGAGATCCGCGACTATGCCGAGGTCGGCCCGCTCTGCCCGTGCGGGCGCGGTCTGCCCACGCTGTCGCGCATCATGGGGCGGCGGCGCAACATGGTGACCCTGCCCGATGGCAGCAAACACTGGCCGCTGGTCGGCGCGTATCACTACCGCGAGATCGCCGATATCCGCCAGTACCAGGCGATCCAGCACTCGCTGCAAGACATCGAGATTCGGCTGGTCGTGGCACCGCTCACGCGCGAACAGGAAACCGCGATCAGCGCACTCGTCCGGCAGGCGCTGGGCTATCCGTTCCGTTTGCGTTTCAGTTATTTCGAACAGGAGCTGCCCGGCACACGGGGCGGCAAGTTCGAGGAATTCATCTCGCTGGTGAGCTGAGACGATGCTTCATCATGTGGGTCGGGTTTCAAACCGACTTGTCGGACTATTGATCCGGTACAAATTGACCGCGAATGTAGGTCGGGCTTTAGCCCGACATGTCGGCCTGAAGGCCGACCTACAAACCCGAATCAAAGTTTGAGGAAGTTGTCGCGGTAGTGTTTCATCTCGGCGATGGATTCCTGGATGTCGGCCAGCGCCTCGTGCTTGCCGTGTTTCTTGATGCCGTTCGCCACGTCCGGTTTCCAGCGCCGCGCCAATTCCTTCAGGGTGCTGACGTCCAGGTTGCGGTAGTGGAAATAATCTTCCAGTTGCGGCATCCAGCGCGCCATGAAGCGCCGATCCTGGCAGATGGAGTTGCCGCACATGGGCGAGGTCCTGGCCGGCACGTGCTGTTTGAGAAATTCGAGCATCTGCGCCTGCACGGCCGCTTCGTCCAGTGTCGAGGCCTTGACCTTGTCGATGAGACCGGATTTGCCGTGGGTGGAGGTGTTCCACTTATCCATGCCGTCGAGCACGCTGTCGGCCTGGTGCACCACCAGCACCGGCGCCTCCTCCACCGTCTCCAGGTTGCCGTCGGTCACCACCAGCGCGACTTCGATGATTCGGTCCGTGTCGGGCGATAGCCCTGTCATCTCCATGTCTATCCAGACGAGGTTGTT
>CAYTZF010000104.1:0-1877 GCA_964442265.1 uncultured Sideroxydans sp. | reverse complement strand
GCACCGCCCCAGGAATCAAAGATCATCACGGCCTGCGCGCCGGCTTCGATCTGCGCATTGAGGTAAGCGGTCACGGCCTGCGCCGTCACGTCCAGCACGTGGTGCATCAGTTTCGGTTCTTTGTACAACAAGGTCTTTACCTTGGCGTAGTCGTCGCTGCTGCCGCCTTCCACCATGTAGCAGGAAAGCGTCCACGGGCTGCCGGAAAAACCGATCAGCGGAATGCGCCCGTCCAGCGTCTTGCGGATCTGCGATACGGCATCGGTCACATATTTCAGATCCTTGCCGATGTCGGGCACATGCAGCGCCTTGATGTCGGCTTCGGTTTCCAGCGGGCGCTCGAACTTCGGCCCTTCGCCATCGGCGAAATACAAGCCCAGTCCCATCGCGTCCGGCACGGTCAAAATGTCGGAAAACAAAATCGCCGCATCCAGCGGAAAACGCTCGACCGGTTGCAGGGTGACTTCGGTCGCCAGGTCGGTGTTTTTGCACAAGCCCATGAAGCTGCCAGCCTTGCGTCGTGTCGCGCGATATTCCGGCAAAAAACGCCCGGCCTGACGCATCATCCACAGCGGCGTGTAGTCGGTCGGCTGGCGCAACAGGGCGCGCAGAAAAGTGTCGTTCTTTACTTTGAAGTTCATGGTTATCCTGAAAAAGACTTACCCGCAGATGACACAGATGCCACAGATTAAAAAACCAAAACAATCCGCTTAATCTACGGGTGATAGAACTACTTTTTAACGCGGTAACACCGACGAACCCATCAGGAATTCGTCCACCGCGCGCGCGCACTGCCGGCCTTCACGGATCGCCCATACCACCAGCGACTGGCCGCGCCGCATGTCGCCCGCCGCGAAGACTTTTTTCACGTTGGTGTGATAGCAATCGGCGCCCTCGGTGTTGGCCTTGGCGTTGCCGCGCGCATCCTTCTCCACGCCGAACGCGTCCAGCACCTGCGCCAGCGGATGAACAAAGCCCATGGCGAGGAACACGTAATCGGCCTGCAGTTCGAATTCGCTGCCCGCCACTTCGACCATCTTGCCGTCCCTGAACTCGACGCGCACCGCGCTGATCGACTTGAGCACGCCCTTTTCGCCGTTGAACGCCTGGGTGGCGATGGCCCAGTCGCGCTCGCAGCCTTCTTCATGCGAACTGGAGGTGCGCAGTTTCATTGGCCAGTAGGGCCAGGTCAGGGCCTTGTTCTCCTGCTCTGGCGCGCGCGGCATCACTTCAATCTGGGTGATCGAAGCGGCGCCCTGGCGATTGGAAGTGCCGACGCAGTCGGAACCGGTATCGCCACCGCCGATGACCACCACGTGCTTGCCGGCGACGTTGATCGGATTTTTCGCGTCGCCCTCCACCCGCGACACGTTACTGGCGGAGCCAGCCGTTTGCGGAAGCGGGTGGGAAGAGGCCATTCCCGCCCCGGAAGCTTCGCTGCGCCGTGTCATGGCCTCCACTTCCCTGTTTTGCGGGATCAGGAACTCCAGCGCGAAATGCACGCCCTTGAGCTGGCGCCCCAGCACGGGCAGGTCGCGCGGCTGTTCGGACCCGCCGGACAGAATCACCGCATCGAATTCTTTTTGCAGTTGCTGCGGTGAGATGGTTTTCTGCGCGTCGTTGGCGATTTCCTTGCCCGGCGCTTCCTTGCCCACGAAAGTGTTGGTCTGGAACTGCACGCCTTCCGCCGCCAGTTGCGCCATGCGCCAGTCGATCAGGCGTTTGTCCAGTTTGAAGTCGGGGATGCCATAGCGCATCAAGCCGCCGATGCGGCTGTTCTTCTCGAACACCGTCACCGCATGACCGGCGCGCGCCAGCTGCTGCGCGGCCGCCAGACCGGCGGGGCCGGAACCGACCACGGCGACTTTCTTGCCCGT
>CAYTZF010000103.1:0-5655 GCA_964442265.1 uncultured Sideroxydans sp. | reverse complement strand
CGGGCTGATTCCGGAATTCGCCGGGCGCTTGCCCATCGTTGCCAATCTGCAGAACCTGTCCAAGGAGCTGCTGGTCAAGATCATGGTGGAGCCGCGCAATTCGATCTACAACCAGTTCCGCGAACTGCTCAGGGAAGAGGGTGTCGAGCTGGATATCGAGCTCGCAGCTTTTCAGCAAATCGCCGAGATGGCGTTCGAGTACAAGGTGGGCGCCCGTAGCCTGCGGGGTATCTTCGAAGAAATGCTGACACCCGTGTTGTACCTGGTTCCCGACCGGCCCGACATCCGCAGGGTCGTGATCAAGTCGCTGTTTGAGGAACCGAGCCTGATCACCGCACCGTAACGTCTGTTACGCCCGCCACATAAAAATCATTTCGCCGCGATGGCAGATTCACTTCGTTTGCTGTTCTATTGCCCTGCGTTGAGCCTCATCTTGCTGCTGCGATGCGGGGTCGACCATTTTTGCCTTGTCGAGCGCATCGCGCTGTTCCGGGAGGATTTTTGGCGCAGGGGTCGCGTTATCGCTCGGGCTGCATGCGCCGAGCAACAAGAGCAGGCACAGGGCAGCGCCAGGATTTTTCATCTGTGTTCTGCAATTGATGACAGGCATTTTTTAATAGCTTTCGCGCTGGTAGATGATCGTGTCGTTGCCCTGATAGACACCGAAGGTTGCGCGTGCGCCGGGGTTGGTACCGCCGGGCAATTGCAGCCATGGGCGGTTGGCAGTCGTGGCAGCCGGACCGGGACCGCCGACACTGGTGCAGGTATTGCCGGCTGCGGCGATGCCCAGATTGAGCATCATGTCCGCCGTGCCGTTATTGCCCGCTCCCGCAGCAGCCAGCCGCAGGTTGAAGGTCGGCGCGCTGCCGCTCAGGGTTCCTGCCGTTTCGCATGCGGCCAGATTGCCGCCGAATGTATAAGCCAGATTGCTTGCGGCAAGTGTCGTGCAATTGTCGAGCGTGTTGGTTGACCAGCCGCTGCCGTTGTAATGCTGCACCGTCAGCGGGAGGTTGATTGGCAACAATTCGGAACCATAGGCATTGAGCATGCGGATGCGCCCGTAACGGATCCTCGTGTCGTTGCTCAAGTTGCTGCCAGTGATGGTTACCCCGTCCGGCTCGGTCAGGATGTTCGCTTTCAGCGCAAAGTTATCGTAAGGCCCGTCCGGCGCGACGTCGCGCGCGAAGCTCGAGGTTGCCGTATTGACGGTGTAGCTGCCGGTGTTCCAGGCGAACGCGGGGAGAGCAGGCGTGATGCGCGCGAGACTAACCGCCGTGCCGCCGTTGTCGCCGGTGATGTCGAAGCTGCCGAGCGAGCCATAACCGGCGGTGTAGCGGGCCGTTACCGTTTCAGCAGCACTCATGGCCTGCAGCGCGAGACTGATAACGAGATTCGGCTGGTCCATATAGGTGAAACCACCTCCCGCACAGGCGGGTGACAGGGTCGCCGTGTAAGTGAAATGGTGCGGATAGAACCGCCCGAATGGCCCGGCTGGCGCAGAGCCGATCTTGCAGCCATATTTGCCGCCGACCAGCACGTTGGATGTATCGTCGGTGCAATCGCCGGGCTGATCCACGCTGGTGAAATTCCCGTCGCTGACCGCATCGGCGAGCAGCGAGATTGTGCCGACATCATGGTATTGGAAAGCGTTGCCAACCGCATCGCCGGCAACTGCCGCCGGGAAGTTGCCGAGCAGGGTGCCGATGACCGCATTGTTGTGGTCGCGCATCAGTGCGGTATCGAGAACCGGTGTGCCGCTGTAGTTGTTGTAACCGCTTGACGCCGTCATGCTGAAATTCAGGCCCGCCGCCAGCGTGGCTCCGCCAAGGTTGGCGGAAACAACAAAGGTTTGCGGGCGGATGGCGAAGGCGTCGGTGGAACAAGCCACGACTGTGGGAGCACCGGTGGCGGGATGGCTCATGCGCACTGTCACGTTTTGCCAGGCGTTGTTCTCGGTAAAGGTCGCCGTTTTGCGACCGGCATCGGCGGCGGCAAAGGTAAGGGTTTGCGCCGACCCGATCACCGGTCGTGCGCCGCACGCCGCGCCACCGGAGGCATCCGCGAGTTCCACCTTGACGTCGCCGGTAAAGCCGGTTTCCACGGCCGGTCCGGTTTTCAGTGCCACCACATCTAGGTTGAATGGGGTCTCGGCGAGTTTGGTATAGATGGCGCCGCTCGTACTGCCGGCGGGTGTGGCCGTCTCGAAGGCGTTGAAACCGGATGGCACGACCAATCCGCTACAGGTGTGGGTGGCTGTGCGAATGGCGTTGACTTCGACCGGCGTCAGTTCTCCGTCATAGACTTTCACCTCATCGAGCCGACCGCTGAAACGGTAATTATTGTCGCGTTGCCAGCCGCCGGCGCGCAGCGTCGAATTCACATAGGAGAAAGTGTTGTTGGGCGTCGACAGCCGTTGGGTGAGGGACTGCGCCACGCCGTCGATATAGAGCTTGTTGCCGGCGACATTGCCGTTGGTGAACACTGCCGCCACGTGGTGCCAGCCACTGGCCAGCCCGGCCGAGCTGATGCCGAACACATCGCTGTTGCTGGTGTTGAAACCGAAATGTCCGCCGACCAGCCACAGGTCATAGCTGAACCAGCCGACCGGCATCACGCTGTTGGTGCCGTCCCAGAACATCCAGAACGCCACACTGGTTTTTGCGCCGGCAGCCGTATTCACCGGCAAACCGGGAAAGTTGAAAGTGCCGCCGTTGGAGAAGGGGCCCGGCATGCTGCCATAACCGCAGGTGCCCGGGTTGCCGGCGAGCGCGGGAAGAGCACCGGCCGGGGCGGGCAACGGATTGCCGATGACCGTGCCGTGGCGGTTGTTGCCGCTGCTGTCGAGGACTTCGCCGGCGCTGCCGTTCCACACCGATTCTTCGAGGCGGTATTCGGCAAGCGGGGTTGCCGGTACGGGACAGATTCGCGCGCTGCCATTCCAGTTTTTACCGGCATTCTCGTTGGCGTACCCGCTGGTGATTTGAATCGGCGCAAGCGCCTCGTTGAAAATTTTCAATTCATCGATCATGCCGTCAAAGCGGCGCGTGCCGCCGCCGAAGTTTTGATCGTCGCCGATTTGGAAGGGTAGGTTATTCGTTGGCAAAATGCCCGCCACCGTGCCCGATGCGCTCAATACCCCATTGAGGTAGAGCTTCTGGCTGCCAGGGGTATAGACCATTGCCACGTGCGTCCAAGCATTGATTGGAACGGAAGCGGCGGAAGTGATATTGCCAGTGCCCCACCACCAGTTGATCTTGCCGGTGGAGGTTACATGCGCCTCATAATTGGTATCTTTGGAATAAAACGACATCAGCGGTGCTTTGCCGGGCACTCCGCCCCAGCGCGCGGGTTTGATCCATACGGCAACTGTCAATGCATTGGTGATGTCGAGCACGGGGCTATCTGCAACCTGCGCGTAATTTGCCGCGAAATTTCCGGCGTTGCAAAGTTTTCCGCTTGCTGTCGAAGCTCCCAGCAGTGCAGTGCCATGCAATGCGTTGACGCTGCTGTCCGCCACTTCGCCGGGGCTGCCATTCCAGCTTGTTTCATCCATGCGCCACTCGGCAACGGCAGTTGGTGCGCACGGATGAGTGATAGCAAACACGGTATTCACATCGGCGGGTGTCAGTTCTCCGTCATAGACGCCGACCTCGTCAATCCTGCCCGAGAAGCGATAGTTGTTATTTGCCAGCCAGCCGCCTACGCGCAGGGTGGAATTGACCCGGGCGTTGCCATTGGCCGGCGCTCCCCGGCGCTGCGTGAGGTCTCGCAGACTGCCGTCGATATAGAGCTTGTTGGCAGATATATTGCCGTTGTTGAACACCGCCACCACGTGGTGCCAGCCGTTTGCCAGGCCGGCCGAATCAGTGCCAAAGACGTCTCCACGGGCCGTGTTGAAGCCGAAATGTCCGCCGACCAGCCACAGGTCATGCAGATTCCAGCCGATGGGCATCACGCTGTTGGTGCCGTCCCAGAACATCCAGAACGCCACGCTGGTCTTGGCGCCCGCCGTCGTGTTGGCATTCACCGGAAGGGTGAGCGCGCCGCCGTTGTTTGCCGGCCCCGGGAATCCGCCATAACCGCAGGTGCCTGGGTTGCCTGCCCGTGCCGGTGCGATATTCGCCGGCGCGGGCAACGGGCTGCCGATGGCCTTGCCGTGCCGGTTGTTGCCGCTGCTGTCCAGCACTTCGCCGGCCGTGCCGTTCCATGCGGATTCCTCCAGGCGGTATAGTGCCCGTGGTTGTGGTGGTACGGGGCAGCTTCGCGCGCTGCCGTCCCAGTTGTTTGCGGCAGCCTCGTTGGCATAGCCGGTGGCAATTTCGGCGGCGGAGAGCGCGCCGCTGAATATCTTCACCTCGTCCAGTTGCCCGCCAAAGCCCGGAGACCACGGATCCTTCCCCAAATAGAGCGGCCCGGTATTCGAGATGGACGTACCTGCCAGAGCCACCTGACTATCCAGAACACCGTTGAAATAGAGCTTGAGTGATGATCCGCTCTTCACGTAAGTGACGTGTGTCCAGGTATTGAGCGCAAGGGGAGACGTACTGCCGTTGATGCCTTCGTTCCAGTTGGATGTCGTGCTGATGCGAGCGTGCATCTTTTCATCGCCTGGCCTCATCCACATGGCAAAGGTTCTGTCAGTGTTGGCATTCCCTTTATGGATAACGCTGCGCCATGCGCCGGTGAACGGATTGGTGGGACGCATCCAGTAGGTGACGGAGAAATCGCTGCCGGTTTTGCCGACCTCGAGTGCCGGCGTGTTATTGATCAACGCGTAACTGTTGGCCGGCGCAAAATTTCCGCCGTTGCAAATCTTGCCCGCGCCGATAACCGCACCGCTGATCGCCTGGCCGTTGTTGGCGGCCGCGCTGTCCTCCACTTCGCCCGCCGTGCCGTTCCAGATCATCTCGTCCATGCGCCAGTCGGCAACCAGCGTTGCTGCGGAAGCGCTGAATGCCGTGAATGCCCAGAACAACATCAGGCAGCAGCATCTTTTCAAGTAACTCATTTGGAACTCCATCGCGTTTTTATTGACGGGTATTCTCAGACCTTTCCCTTGTATCGGCAAGCCGGGAAGGGTTTTTCCGTCAAGTGGTAGCGTTCGACCGATGAGCGGATGGGTCACAGGTGACCATCGTCCTGATCGTGCCCGTGTTTCCTGTAAAGCCAGGACATGACGCTGATTAGCAGCATGCCGAACATGAAAATAATGACGTAGATTGACCAGTCGAGTTTGACCATCAGGGCGTACAGCGCCAGCATAACGAAGATGCTGATGTTCTCGTTGAAGTTTTGCACCGCGATGGAGCGGCCCGCGCCCATCAGCAAATGGCCGCGATGCTGCAGCAGTGCATTCATCGGCACCACAAAGAAGCCGGCCATGATGCCGATGCCGATCAGCAGCAGAATCGCGACCAGCGGGCTTTTGACCAGCATCATCGCCAGCACCAGCAACCCCATGCCGATTCCCATCGGAATGACCTTCACCGCGTGTTCCAGTTTAACGAAGCGCGCCGCAAGGACAGCGCCGATGGCGATGCCGACCGCGACCCAGGCGGTGAGCTTGGCGGCTGCGCCGATGTCGTAATGCAGGACGACAGCGGCCCAGGCCAGCACCAGCAGGCGCAGGGTCGCACCCGCGCCCCAGAACAGGGT
>CAYTZF010000102.1:0-7685 GCA_964442265.1 uncultured Sideroxydans sp. | reverse complement strand
ACAGTCCGATGGTGAAAGCAGTTCCGCCATTCAGGCGCGCGTCGAAGCCGCGCGGCAACGCCAACTGGCGCGCCAGAACAAGCCGAATGCACTGCTCTCGGTCACCGAGATCGAAACCTGGTGCACGCCCGATGCGCAGGGTGAAGCGCTGCTGCGGCAGGCGATCACACGCCTGAATCTATCGGCGCGCGCTTACCATCGCGTGCTCAAGGTGGCGCGCACCATCGCCGACTTGGCGGGCAGCGATAATATCCTGACCGCGCATATTGCCGAGGCGGTGCAGTACCGGCGCATGGATCGCCAGGGCTGAATCCGCCCGCATGGTAAAATCCGCGCTCATTTTTTGAGTCGCACACCATGGGGCACACGCCGCACATTATCGAAAAACTCCTGCAGCAGCGCATCCTGATCCTCGACGGCGCGATGGGCACCATGATCCAGCGCTACAAGCTGGGCGAGGCCGACTATCGCGGCGCGCGTTTCGCCGATTGGCCGCGTGACCTGAAGGGCAACAACGACCTGCTGGTCATCACCAAGCCGGAAATCATCAAAGCCATCCACTGCGACTATCTGGCAGCGGGTGCGGACATCATCGAGACCAATACGTTTGGCGCGAATGCGACCACGCTGAATGCCTACGGTATGTCCGAACTCAACTACGAGCTGAACGTTGCCGGGGCACGGGTGGCGCGTGAAGCGTGCGACCAATTTGCGACGGCGGACAAGCCGCGCTTCGTCGCCGGCGTGCTCGGCCCCACCGACAAGACCGCCACCATCTCGCCCGATGTGAACGACCCTGCGGCGCGCAACATCACCTTCGATAAATTGATGGCGGATTATGCCGAAGCGACGCGCGGCCTGATGGACGGCGGCGCGGATTTGATCTTGATCGAAACCATCTTCGACACGCTGAACGCCAAGGCCGCGATCTTTGCGGTGCAGCAGGTGTTCGAGGAACGGGGCAGTTCGCTCCCGATTATGATTTCCGGCACCATCACCGACGCCTCAGGAAGAACACTGACCGGCCAGGTGACCGAAGCCTTCTACAATTCACTGGCTCACGCCAACCCGCTTTCCATCGGCCTCAACTGCGCGCTCGGCGCGGCGGAGTTGCGCCAGTATGTGGAGGAGCTGTCGCGCGTGGCCAACTGTTGCGTCAGCGCGCACCCCAACGCCGGTTTGCCCAATCCGCTGGCCGAAACCGGCTATGACGATACGCCGGAAAACATGTCGGGCCACATCAGGGAGTGGGCGCAGAGCGGTTTGCTGAATATCGTCGGCGGTTGCTGCGGCACCTCGCCCGCGTTCATCAAGGCAATTGCCGAAGCAGTCAAAGAATTTCCGCCGCGCAAGATTCCCGACATTGCGCATGAATGCCGTCTGTCCGGACTGGAGCCGTTCAACATCAGCGAGGACTCGCTGTTTGTTAACGTGGGTGAGCGTTGCAACGTGACCGGCTCGGCCCGGTTCAAGCGTCTGATCCTCGAAGGCCAATACGACGAAGCGCTGGAAGTCGCCAAGCAACAGGTGGAGACCGGCGCGCAGGTCATCGACGTGAACATGGACGAAGCCATGCTCGACGGCGAAGCCGCGATGGTGAAGTTCCTCAATCTGATCGCCTCCGAGCCGGATATCTCCAAAGTGCCGCTGATGATCGACTCTTCCAAGTGGAGCATCATCGAAGCGGGACTGAAGTGCGTGCAGGGCAAGTCCATTGTCAATTCCATCTCGCTCAAGGAAGGCGAAGAGAAGTTTTTGCAACAAGCGCGCCTGGTTCGTCAATATGGCGCGGCAGCGGTGGTGATGGCGTTCGACGAGCAAGGCCAGGCGGACACTTACGAGCGCAAGACGCAAATCTGCCAGCGCAGCTACAACATTCTTGTGAACGAGGTCGGCTTCCCGCCCGAGGACATCATCTTCGACCCGAACATCTTCGCCATCGCCACCGGCATCGAGGAACACAACAATTACGCGGTGGATTTCATCAACGCGACCGCGTGGATCAGAAAGAATCTGCCTTACGCCAAGGTCAGCGGCGGCGTGTCCAACGTCTCGTTCTCCTTCCGTGGCAACGAGCCGGTGCGCGAAGCGATCCACACCGTCTTCCTGTATCACGCCATCAAGGCGGGCATGAACATGGGCATCGTCAACGCGGGTCAGCTCGGCGTCTATGAAGAGATACCGAAAGACCTGCGCGACGCGGTCGAAGACGTGGTGCTCAATCGCCATCCCGACGCAGGCGAGAAGTTGGTGAAAATGGCCGAGTCGGTCAAGGGCGGCGGCAAGGAGCAGGTCGAAGATCTGGAATGGCGCAAAGGCACGGTGCAGGAACGCCTCACCCACGCACTGGTGCGCGGCATCACCACCTACATCGTGGAAGACACCGAAGAAGCGCGCCTGCAAGCCAAGTTCCCCGTCGAGGTCATCGAAGGCCCGTTGATGACGGGCATGAACGTGGTCGGCGACCTGTTCGGCGCGGGCAAGATGTTTTTGCCGCAAGTGGTGAAATCCGCGCGCGTGATGAAGCAGGCCGTGGCGCACCTGATCCCCTACATCGAGGCGGAAAAACTGCGCTCCGGCGACACCAGCACCAAAGGCAAGATCGTGATGGCGACCGTGAAGGGCGACGTGCACGACATCGGCAAGAATATCGTCACTGTGGTGCTGCAGTGCAACAACTTCGAGGTGGTGAACATGGGCGTGATGGTTCCGTGCCAGCAGATATTGGACACCGCACGCGAACACAACGCCGACATCATCGGTTTGTCCGGCCTCATCACTCCGTCGCTGGAAGAGATGGCGCATGTGGCGAAAGAGATGGAACGCCAGGGCTTCAAGATTCCGTTGCTCATCGGCGGCGCGACCACTTCGCGCGTGCATACAGCGGTGAAAATCGAGCCGAATTATCCGAGCGGGCAGACCGTCTATGTGGTGGATGCCTCGCGCGCGGTCGGCGTATGCAGCAACCTGTTGAGCGACACCCTGCGCGATGAATATGTGGCGGGCATCAAGGCCGAGTATGCGGAGGTGCGCGCCAAACACGAAGGCAAGCAAAGCAAGGCGAGCTACGTGCCGCTGGCGGAGGCGCGCGCGCATGGATTGCAAGCCGATTGGAAAAACTACACACCACCCAAGCCAAAATTACTTGGGGTACAAAAGCTGGAGAACTATCCACTGCAGGCGCTGGTTGAATTTATCGACTGGTCGCCATTCTTCCAGGCATGGGAACTGGCGGGCCGTTACCCGAAGATTCTGCAAGACGAAGTAGTGGGCGATGAAGCACGCAAACTGTTTGCCGATGCGCAAGCCATGTTGCAGCAAATCGTCAAAGAGAAATGGCTCGGCGCGAATGCCGTGTTCGGTCTTTTCCCGGCCAACACCGTGAACAGCGACGACATCGAAATTTATACCGATGAAACGCGCTCGAAAGTGGCGATGACCTGGCACAACCTGCGCCAGCAAACCAAAAAGCCCGCCGACATCCCCAACTACTGTCTGGCCGATTTCATCGCGCCCAAAGATAGCGGTGTTGCTGATTACATCGGTGGTTTCGCCGTCACCACCGGCATCGGCATCGATGCGCGTGTGGCGGAGTTTGAAAAGCACAACGACGACTACAGCGCCATCCTGCTCAAATCACTGGCCGACCGCCTCGCCGAGGCATTTGCCGAGCATCTGCACCTGCGCGTGCGCCGCGAATTCTGGGGCTACGCCGCAGACGAGGCCCTGGACAACGATGCGATGATCGCCGAAAAATATCGCGGCATCCGTCCCGCCCCCGGCTACCCCGCCTGCCCCGAGCACAGCGAAAAAGGCCCGCTGTTCGAACTGCTACAGGCGCCGAAAAATGCCGGCATCACCATTACCGAGAGCTTCGCCATGCTGCCCACCGCAGCGGTCAGCGGCTTCTACTTCTCGCACCCGCAAGCGCAATACTTCGCCACAGGCAAGGTGGACAGGGATCAGGTCGCGGATTACGCCAAGCGCAAAGGTTGGACGGTGGAAGAGGCGGAGCGGTGGCTGGCGCCGGTGTTGAGTTACTAGGAGAACGTTGTGGCTGATGAATTTAGCTTTAACTTACTGCAAGCGTAGGATGGGTGGAGCGTAGCGATACCCATCGCCTGGATTGTTGGGTATCGCTACGCTCCACCCAACCTACCAACTTTTGACAAACATAGATAACCAACCAGAAAGAGAAATATGACCACCCTCATCAAAACCGACACCAACCTGGGCGAAGGCGCGGAAGCGCAGGCCGGACAAACCGTGATCGTGCATTACACCGGCTGGCTGTTCGACGAGAATGCGCCGGAGAACAAGGGCGCGAAGTTCGACAGCTCGCTTGACCGCAACGAGCCGTTCGATTTTCCGCTCGGCGGCGGGCGCGTCATCAAGGGTTGGGACGAGGGTGTGGCTGGCATGAAGGAAGGCGGCACCCGTACTTTGGTGATCCCGCCGGAGATGGGCTACGGCCCGCGCGGTGCGGGCAATGTGATCCCGCCGAATGCGACGCTGGTGTTCGACGTGAAGCTGCTGAAGGTGATCCGCACCGAGATGGTGGATACCAAGGTCGGCGAGGGCGACGAGGCGCAGGCCGGACAGCACGTGACCGTGCATTACACCGGCTGGCTGTTCGACAAGAACGCGCCGGAGAACAAGGGTACGAAGTTCGACAGCTCGCGCGACCGCAACGAACCATTCGATTTCCCGCTCGGTCAGGGCCATGTGATTCAGGGCTGGGACGAGGGAGTGCGTGGCATGAGAGTGGGCGGGCAGCGCACCTTGGTCATTCCTCCGGAGATGGGCTATGGCAAACGCGGCGCGGGCGGGGTGATCCCGGGTGACGCGACACTGCTCTTCGAGGTCGAATTGCTTGGCGTGAGCTGAAGCGTGCAACGCAAAGAGTTTTAATACTTACTACGGAAATAATTATGACTGCTTTACCAAAATGTCCTCTCTGCAACTCCGAATATACCTACGAGGACGGCGACAATTACGTGTGTCCGGAGTGCGCGCACGAGTGGCCAAAAGTTGCGCCTGCCGATGCTGGCGCTCAAGCCAAGGTGTTCAAGGATGCCTTCGGTAACCTGTTGCAGGACGGTGACACGGTCACCGTCATCAAGGACCTGAAGATCAAGGGTTCGTCCTCCGTGGTAAAGGTCGGCACCAAGGTGAAAAATATCCGCCTGGTGGACGGCGACCACGACATCAATTGCAAGATCGACGGCATCGGTGCGATGCAGTTGAAAACAGAATTCGTTAAAAAGGCCTGACGGAGTCGGTCATGGGCGGCTGGGGTTGTCCGCATGAAGTGGATGGCAAGTGCCAGAAGGTGCTGAACCGGCCCTGCGACATCGGCATGAAAGGCTGCGTGTTGGCGGGCCGCTTCCGTTTTGCGGACGAGAGCAAGAACCGTACGAAGGAAAAGCCGGTGGGAGAGGCAGGCATGCCTCCGTTGGCCGATCCCAAAAAACCAAACCCGTCGGACTGAAGTCCGACCTACATGTCTCAAACCGTGCCGTTGTCGTCCATCCCCAATTCCTGAATCTTGCGCGTCAGCGTGTTGCGCCCCATGCCGAGCAGGGTGGCGGCTTCGATGCGCCGTCCGCCGGTGTGCTGCAAGGCTTGGGTAATGAGGGTGCGCTCGAAATCCTTGTTGAAGGTGTCGAGGATATTGGGTTCGCTGCGTTGCAGTGCGAGTGCGACCTGTTGTGCCAGCCCTGCGCGCCAGTCGCTGTTGACGCTTTCGGCGGGCGAACCCTCGCGCCATTCCGCCGGCAGATCGGCGATCTCCACCTGCTGTGTCGGTGTCATCACGGTGAGCCAGTGGCACAGGTTCTCCAACTGGCGCACGTTGCCCGGGATTTCTTGCGCGGACAAGTAATTCAGCGCGGCTTCGCTCAAGGTTTTTTGCTCGACGCCCAGTTCCTTTGCGCTCTTCTGCAAAAAATGTTTTGCCAGTAGCGGAATGTCCTCGCGCCGTTCACGCAACGGCGGCAGGCGCAGGCGGATGACGTTGAGACGGTGGAACAGGTCTTCGCGGAACAAGCCTCGCTTTACGCGCTCATCCAGATTCTGGTGCGTCGCGGCGATGATGCGCACGTTGGCCTTGATCGGCTGATGGCCGCCGACGCGGTAGTAGTTGCCGTCGGACAATACGCGCAGCAGACGCGTCTGCAATTCCGCCGGCATGTCGCCGATCTCGTCGAGGAACAGGGTGCCGCCTTCGGCCTGTTCGAAGCGGCCGTGGCGCGTGGTGTTGGCACCGGTGAACGCGCCCTTCTCGTGGCCGAATAATTCAGATTCCAGCAGGTCCTTCGGGATCGCGGCGGTGTTGATGGCGACGAAGGGTTTGTCGGCGCGCGCGCTGTGGCGGTGCAGGGCCTGCGCGACCAGCTCCTTGCCGGTGCCGGATTCGCCGTTGATCAGTACGGTGGCATTGGACTGCGCCAGGCGGCCGATGGCGCGGAACACCTCCTGCATCGCCGGGGCGTGGCCAAGAATGTCGGGTGCATCGGGGTTTTCACTGGCGTTGCTTTGCTTGCGCTGGCTTTGCGCCAGCGCGCGCCGGATCAGCTCCACCGCATGGTTCACATCGAACGGCTTGGGCAGATACTCAAAGGCGCCGCCCTGAAACGACGAGACGGCACTTTCCAGGTCCGAGTACGCCGTCATGATAATGACCGGCAGCGCGGGATGTTTGCGGCGCAGGGTTTGCAGCAGGTCAAGCCCGGTACTGCCCGGCATGCGGATGTCGCTGATGACGATCTGCGGCAGGCTCACCGTCAATTCGTTCAAGGCCTCATCCGCCGAAGCGAAACTCTTGTACTCGATCTCCTCGCGCGCGAGGGCTTTTTCCAGCACCCAGCGGATGGAGCGGTCGTCGTCGATAATCCAGACAGGTTTCATGTGCATTTTTCCATAGTATTGAGCGGTAGCGTGACGGTGAAACAGGTACGCCCCGGCTCGCTGTCGAATTCGATGCTGCCCTGGTGACGGCTGATGAAATCCTGTGCCAGGGTCAGACCCAGACCATGCCCGTCGGCGCGACCGGAGACCAGCGGATAAAAAATGGTGTCATGCAGATGGCCGGGAATGCCGGGACCGTTGTCGATGATCTGCACCGTGATCGCCAGGCGATGGCGTTTTTTCATCAGGGTTATCTGGCGCGCGATGCGGGTGCGCAGGATGATCTCCCCCCGCCCGTGCATGGCCTGTGCCGCGTTGCGCACAATATTGAGCACGACCTGAATCAGCTGTTCCTTGTCGCCGTCCAGCTGCGGCAGACTCAAATCATAATCGCGCCGGATCAGCAGTTCGTCAGGAATTTCGGCCAGCACCACGCTGCGCACGCGTTCCAGCACTTCATGGATGTTGAGCGCACTGAAATGGGGCACCTGTTGCGGCGTGAGCAGCTTCTCCAGCAACGAGCGTAGCCGGTCTGCTTCCTGGATCACGACCTGGGTATATTCGCGCAAGGCGGGTTTCTCGAGCTCCTGCTCCAGCAATTGCGCCGCGCCGCGGATACCGCCGAGCGGATTCTTGATCTCATGCGCCAGATTGCGCAACAGCAGGCGGTTGGCCTGGGTTTGGTCGTGCATCTGTTCCTCGCGCGCCAGCTTGAGCGGACGGTCGATGGTGTGGAATTCCAGCAGCAGGGCGAACGACTCCATCTGCAGCGGGGT
>CAYTZF010000101.1:0-3202 GCA_964442265.1 uncultured Sideroxydans sp. | reverse complement strand
ATGAGTTCGGATCGTGTCATTTGTAATACATGTCGTTGGACAAATATGTGCGGCATGCCCGAAGACACGCGCTGCTCGGATTATAGCGGAGGAAACTTGCCGGGATTGGTTACCAAAGCCAACAAAACCTTGCTCCGGGGGGTGATGCCTACAACACCTGCAACGCCACGTAATTGTTGTCGTTGTTGTCGTTGACGTTGCCATTGTTCAGGTTGATGTTGGCGTGACCCGAAGCCTGAGGCGTGGCCGACCAGTAATTGTTGGCCTGCCAGCCGGACGGCGCATTGCGTCTTCACTCTTTGTCGTCTTGCAGCGCAGCGGACGAACCCTGCCTTGCCGTACGAACATCGCTGCCCGTTCGCACCGCGCGGCCACTTTAATACGGCGCATAGAGCCGGAGCCCTTTATAACGCGCCGTGGAAGACGCCAGCAACATTCCCTGAAGGCCCCTTTTGATGACAGCCGTAGCCGCCACCCCCATGAGGCGCCAACCGAAGTTGGCGGAATGCGTTCCCGCCGCTTTAACCCAGCACCCTGTGCTCACCTCCTCTCCGCGCGTTAAAAAATCCAAAAAATTGTCCGGCCCTGCTGGCCGACAAACCAAAGCAAGGCCGGCCTGAAGCCGTCCCCCAAACCAAAGGTCAAAAGCCAAAAGTCAAAGGTCAACAAAACGTGCTCCGGGGGACGACGCCTACAACACCTGCAACGCCACGTAAGTGTTGTTGTTGTCGCCGTTGTCGATGACGCTGCCATAGCCCAGGCCGACGCCGGCGTGACCCGAAGCCGAAGGCGTGGCCGACCAGTAATCGCCGGCCTGCCAGCCGGACGGCGTGCCGTTGATGTTGGTTCCCGTGCCCGTGCCGTTATAGGCATCCCAGATCGCCAGCAGCTCGTTGTAGGTGCTGCTCGTTCCGTTGCTCGTCGCGCCCGCATCGGTGTACGCGGTGCCGGGTTGCAAATTATCGATCCCGTTGGGATAGGCTGCGCCGCCGTTGGCTGTGGGCAGCGCCAGATGCACGCCGTTGAGCGTGGCGTAGCGGTAGGTGTCGGTGGTATCGATACCGGGGTTGGCAATGCCGGCGATGTCCTGGGTGAAGAGGCCGTCCAGCACGTCGTGCGTGGTGCGGTCCACGACGCCGTTGGTGCCGTCGCCGCTGCGGTCCCAGTAGTAATACCAGTTGCCTTCCACCTGCACCCCGTTGATCAGCTTGCCGGAGGTGCCGAGGTCGATCACGGCATCGCCCGCTTCGCCTACATTAGTGACGGTCAGCGCAACGGCCTGGTCGGTGGCGTTGCCCGCCGCATCGGTGGCGGTGACGGTGAAGTCGTAGATGTTGTTGCCGCCCGCGTCGGCGGGGGTTTCGTAGTCGGGGCTGGCGATGAACGTCACCGCGCCGGTGCCGGCGTCGATGTTGAACAGCGCGTTGTCGGTGCCGCTCAAGGTATAAGTGACGCCACTGTCGCCGTCTGCCGTGGCGTCGTACACCGTGACGCTGGTGGCGGTGTTCTCGGCGACGCTGGCGGTGGCGCCGGAGGAGAAGGCCGGGGCGGCGGTGTCCACCATATAGTCAACGTTGTCTGCGACGATGACATGAGTGATCGCTGCGTTGTTGCCTGCCGCGTCCTTCAGCGTGCCGCCGTTGAGGCTCAGGCTGTTGGCGGCGATGCTGATGCCGCTGGCATCGGTCTGGCCGGCCTGGATGGTGTAGGTGAAGATCAGCGCCGTGCCGCCGCTGCCGGAGGCGTAGCTGGCTTGTACCGTCGTGCCACCGATGTCGAGCGCCAGTTGCGGCGAGCCGGCGACGGTGGTGGCCTCGCTCATGGTCACCGTGACGCTGACCACATCGCCCGTGTTCAGGGTGCTGTTCAGGATGCCGGTCGCCGAGGTGATGGCGACAGAGGATACGGTCGGGGCGGTGGTGTCGGAAGCGACCGGTGGCGCGCTGTTACCTCCTCCTCCGCTTGCCGCCAGGGCGATGCCGCCGATTGCCAGTCCGCCCAGTGCCAAGGTGCCCAGGCCTATTCCCGCCCCTTCCGCTGCTGCTCCTGCTGCTCCTGCTGCTCCACTAGCACCCGCACCGGCTTCACCTGCGGCGGGAAGTGCGGCCTCCGCCTGGGCGAGCTGGATGGGGCTTGTCTCTCCCATCCCCGCCGCGCCTTCCGCATCCGTCATCGCGTCATCCGGCCCGCCGCCCTGCTGCGATGCCTGCGCATCGTCTTCCTCGTCTTCGCGCTTGTTCCGTTTGGCTTTGGACGCCGGGGCCATTTTTGCGTTGGCGGGCAGTTCGATGCCGTGGTTGGCGGCGATGGTGTTCAGCAGTTCGTCGGTGGGTTTCATGGTAAGGCTCCTTTCAGGCTAACGTTCGCCGAGGGACTCGGCCAGGGTTTTTGTTACGGGTTTGGTGAGGTAGGCTAACACAGTTTGCTGGCCGGTGACGATCTCCACCGTGGCGGTCATGCCGGGCTGGATTTCGATGGGTTTGCCGCTTTGCTCGCGGTTGCGTTGCGCCAGGGCGGCCGGGTCGAGGCCGATCTGCACGCGGTAGTAAATGGCGTCGCCGTTCTGGGTTTTTTCGGTCAAGGCGTCGGGGCTGAGGTAGCGCACCTGGCCTTTGAGCGCGCCGTAGATGCTGTAGTCGAAGGCGTCGAGTTTGATCGCGGCGGGCAGACCCTCGCGCACGAAGGCGATGTCGGCGGGCTTGAGTTTGGCTTCGACGATGAGGTCGCTGCCGGTGGGCAGCAGTTCCATGATGACGTCGCCGGGGCGTACCTTGGCGCCGGGGGTGGTGAGCTGGATGTTCTTGACCAGGCCGTCGGCGGGGGCGGCGATTTCAGTGCGCTCGTAGATGGCGGCACGTTCGGCCAGCGCCTGTTGCTGGGTAGACAAATCTTCTTCGGCCTTGGTCATGTCGGCCTGGGCGTCCTGGAAGTATTTGTTGCGCCGGTTGGTGATCTGGCCCTTGAGGTCGGACACCTGTTTTTTGAGGCGGATGACCTCGGCCTTGCCGATGTCGCCGCTGGCGAGCAGGCTCTGGCCGAGTTCCAGTTCTTCGCGCACCAGGCCGAGGCTTTCTTCGAGGGCGGCGATCTCGGCTTTGAGCGCGCCTTGGCGGCGCTGAAACAGTTCGGTCTGGTTTTGCACGAAGGCGGGGTGGGCGCGCACGTCGGCGGGGAATTGCAACGGCCGGTCGAACACTTCGGC
>CAYTZF010000100.1:0-2650 GCA_964442265.1 uncultured Sideroxydans sp. | reverse complement strand
GTTTCGTTTTTGTCTGGAGTAGAATTCGCGGCAATTTTCCGAAGGAGCCCTCATGCCACTGTCTGCCGCGACCGCCGCGCAAAAAGCCCACACCCTGTCCGAGGCGCTGCCGTATATCCAGCGTTTCTTCGACAAGACCATCGTCATCAAGTATGGCGGCAACGCCATGACCGACCCCAGGCTGCAGGAGGGGTTCGCGCGCGATGTGGTGCTGCTCAAGCTGGTCGGGATGAACCCGGTGGTGGTGCACGGCGGCGGCCCGCAGATCAACGATCTGCTCAAGCGGGTGGGCAAGCAGGGAGAGTTCGTGCAGGGCATGCGCGTCACCGACGAGGAGACCATGGATGTGGTCGAGATGGTACTGGGCAAGGTCAACAAGGACATCGTCAACCTGATCAACCGGCATGGCGGCAAGGCGGTGGGGCTGACCGGGCAGGATGGCTCTTTCATCCGCGCCGACAAGCTGATGCTGGAGAGCCGGCAGGAGCCGGGCAAGATGCTGGACATCGGCCTGGTCGGCGAAATCAGCAAGATCGATCCGTCCATCATCACTTTCCTCGACTCCGGAGATTTCATTCCGGTGATCGCGCCGATCGGCGTCGCGCCCGACGGCGAGACACTTAACATCAACGCCGATCTGGTGGCGGGCAAGCTGGCGGAAGTGTTGCACGCCGAAAAACTGGTGCTGATGACCAACACGCCCGGCGTGCTGGACCGTGACGGCAAGCTGCTGACCGGACTGACGCCAAAATTGGTGGACGAACTGGTGGCGGACGGCACGCTGTCGGGCGGCATGTTGCCCAAGATCGGTTCGGCGCTGGATGCGGCACGCAGCGGGGTGCGCGCGGTGCATATCATCGACGGCCGGGTGGCACATGCCTTGTTGCTGGAGATTCTGACCGACGAGGGTGTCGGCACACTGATTAAAAGCAAGTGAACAGTCGCGTCTGGCTCTTTGATCTGGATAACACGCTGCACGATGCAACCCCGCACGTCTTTCCGCACATCAATCGCAGCATGACCGCGTATCTGCAGGAATACCTGCAGCTGGATGAGGCGGCGGCGAACGCTTTGCGGGTGGATTACTGGCAGCGCTATGGGGCGACCCTGACCGGCCTGATGAAGCACCACGGCACCGATCCGGAACATTTTTTGCGGCATACCCACCAGTTCCCGCATTTGCCCGACATGGTGCTGCGCCGGCCGCGCCTGCGCCACCTGTTGCAATGCCTGCCGGGGCGGAAGGTGGTGTTTTCCAACGCGCCCGAACAGTATGCCAGGGCGGTGCTGAAGCTGTTGCGGGTGGACGACTTGTTTGAAGGCGTGTTTGCCATCGAACACTCGCGCTACCGGCCAAAACCCCAGCTTGCCGGGTTTCGCCATCTGCTGCACCAATATCGTCTGCGCGCCGGGCAGTGCGTGATGGTCGAGGATAGTGCCGATAATCTGCTGACGGCAAAACGGCTGGGGATGCGCACGGTGTGGGTCAGTGTTGTGCCGCGCACGCCGCCGCATGTGGATGTAAAAATACGCGATGTGCTGCAATTGCCGCGCATCATGGAAAAACTGTAAGGGGAAAATATGGCCGTCAAACAACCGGGTGAACGCAGGTTGCAAATTATGCAAACCATCGCCGAGATGTTGGAGCAGCCCAAGGGCGAAAAAATCACCACCGCCGCACTGGCGGCGCGCCTGCAACTGTCCGAGGCGGCGCTGTACCGGCATTTCGCCAGCAAGGCGCAGATGTATGAGGGGCTGATCGAATTCATCGAGCAGACCGTGTTCGGATTGATCAACAAAATCACCACCGAAGAGAACGACGGGATGAAGCAGGCCGAACAGATCCTGGCCATGCTGCTGCGTTTCGCGCAAAAGAATCGCGGCATGACGCGGGTGCTGATCGGCGACGCGCTGGTGAACGAAGACGCGCGCCTGCAACTGCGCATCAACCAGTTCCTCGACCGGGTGGAAACCACCCTGAAACAATCCTTGCGTATCGCCGCGACCCAGGGTTCCCTCGCGCCGGAGTCGGATGCCGGCGCGCAGGCCAACCTGATGCTGTGCTTTGTGATCGGGCGCTGGAGCCAGTTCGGCAAGAGCGGTTACACCCGCGATCCGATGGCGCAATGGCCGCAACAGTGGGCGTTACTTTCACATTTCTGAAGGAATTCGCATGATTCTTATTCTTACCCCGAATACCCCCGTCGACAGCGCCCAATACCGCCAGTTGGCGAAACATTTGGAAACCCTGCAGGGGGTGCGTGTGCGTGTGCACAGCGAACACGGCGTCGAGCAGACCCTGACCGAGCTGTATCTCATCGGCAATACGCAGGCGCTCGATGTGGACGATATGCGGGCCTTGCCGTGCGTCGAGCGGGTGGTGCGGGTGTCGCAGGAATACCGCGTGCTGGGGCGGCACAAGGACGATACGCGTCCCGCTTATTTCGATTACAACGGTGTGCGTTTCGGCCAGGACACACTGCATGTGTTTGCCGGATTGTGCGCGGTTGATAACGCCGAGCACGTCGAGATCATGCTGCGCGCGCTGCGCGACAACGGCCAGGTCTGCACCCGCATGGGCGCCTACAAGCCGCGCACCAGCCCGTACGCGTTTCAGGGGCACGGCAAGACTTGCCTGCCCTACGTGTTC
>CAYTZF010000099.1:0-6554 GCA_964442265.1 uncultured Sideroxydans sp. | reverse complement strand
AAGGCTGCCGCCATCGTCACCAACCGCGGCGGGCGCACCTGCCACGCCGCCATCATCGCGCGCGAACTCGGCATCCCCGCCATCGTCGGTTGCGGCCATGCGACCACCACCCTGCAGGATGGCGAGTCCGTCACCGTTTCCTGCGCCGAGGGCGATACCGGCTTTGTCTATCACGGGGAACTGCCGTTCGAAGTGGTCGTGCACAGCGAAGCGGCACTGCCGCAGATTCCGGTGAAGCTGATGCTCAACGTGGGCAACCCGACCCTGGCCTTTGAATTCGCGCAACTCCCTTCTGCCGGCGTTGGTCTGGCGCGGCTCGAATTCATCATCAACAACCTGATCGGCATCCACCCCAAGGCGGTGCTTGAATACAACAAGTTGCCGGGCAAGCTGCATGATGCGGTGATGCAACGTGCCGCCGGTTATGCCGACCCGGTCGAGTTCTACGTGGAGAAGATCACCGAGGGCGTCGCCACACTGGCCGCAGCATTCTGGCCGAAGAAGGTCATCGTGCGCCTGTCCGACTTCAAGTCGAACGAATACCGCAAACTGCTCGGCGGCGAACTATACGAGCCGGTGGAAGAGAACCCGATGATCGGCTTCCGCGGCGCGGGGCGTTACGTCGCCGCCAATTTCAGCGACTGCTTCGAACTGGAATGCCGCGCGATGAAGCGCGTGCGCGAGAAACTGGGCTACACCAACGTCGAGCTGATGATCCCCTTCGTGCGCACCGTGGGCGAGGCACGCGAAGTGGTCGAGACCATGGAGAAGAACGGCCTCAAGCGCGGCGAGCACGGCCTGCGCCTGATCATGATGTGCGAGATCCCCTCCAACGCCTTGCTGGCGGAACAGTTCCTCGAATACTTCGACGGCTTCTCCATCGGCTCCAACGACCTGACGCAACTGACGCTGGGTCTGGATCGGGACTCCAGCCTGGTCGCCGACCGTTTCGACGAGCGCGACGATGCGGTGAAAGCCCTGCTCAAGATGGCCATCGAGACCTGCAACCGCAAAGGCAAATACGTCGGCATCTGCGGCCAGGGCCCATCCGACCACTTCGACTTCGCGCAATGGCTGATGGGGATCGGCATCCAGACCATGTCGCTCAATCCGGATACCCTGCTGGAGACCTGGCGCAAGCTGGGGCAGGCCGGGAAGAAGTAGGCCAACCAGAGTTAAGGAAACTCTGATTAAGTCCTCATTCGTTATTCCGGCGAAGGCCGGAATCCAGTGTTTTTGATGGACTGGACACCGGCCCTCACCGGTGTGACGGACTTAATCAGACCTTTCTTAAGAGTCGTCGCCAGCCAAATGCGCAGAACACTGGCCGCCAACACAAACATGCGGCCTGTCGATTGCGGTGTGGATGATTTCGGTGTTCATCCGCGCCGCGCGGGTGCTTCGAAAGTCGATTTTCTCAGGGCGATGCGAATCTCGGCACCCGGCTCGATCGTATCGAACAACTTGGCGTCACGGCCATTCACTGTGCACGCCAACTCGCTGTCATCCAGCCGGTCCACCCAGCCATCGCCGCGTTTATACAAGCTACACATCAACTGCCCGAGCGTATAGCGCCCGTCGGGGATAACCATCGTCATCCTCATCCATTCGCTACCACGGCCAAAGTACTTGATCGCCACTTCACGCCTGCTCGCGCGAACAGTGGCAGGAGACAAGGAAGTTGCTTTATGCATTCGGCCAAGCAGATGACCCAGCCTGTTGCCGACATACAAACTCAAACGCCGCGCCACACTCCCTGCATCGCTTATCAGCGCAACATGGGTTTCGATAATGCCGGAATAACTGTTTGAACTGAATTCTTGCATAGTGCCACCTCATGTCTGATCTGTCTGGAATTCAGCAAAACCCGTGCCACGATCCAATGCTCCTGAAATCAACCAGTTGGGATGTTCGATGGACACGGAAAAAGGATTGGGTGGTGCATGCATCGGGCGTGGCGCATGGAATGGGTGCATCACGTTCGGGAAAATCGGCGGGCGCAGACTCAATCAATCGCCCCGGGCGAAGGTTGGCTATTCCGTCGGTATCCGCCGCCACGGAAGGCGCGTCGGTCATTCATCAATCAGGCTCAAGGTTGATTGCTGCGGAGAATCCCGCATTTCCGTCCAGCGCCTTGAGCGCCTCGATGGCACCGAGCAATGCCTCGTCTTCACCCCCTTGCACGCAGAGATGTTCGGATGACGGCATCGGCGCTCCCACCGACAGCGGGATGATGCTGGAGGCGCCCTGACCGCGCCGGCTGCCGAAATCGGCAACGATGAAATATTTGCGGTACATTTCTCCGCCGTCACTGGCAGTGCGCGTCAGTGTGAGCGTGGCATTGATCATCTCCAATCTCCCCGGTGCCGGTTCACTGCAGCATCGCTTCGATCTTTTGCAGAATCTCGGGACTGTCCGGCTCCACGGGCGTGGCAAAACTGTGCACGGTCTTGCCGTCCGGTGCGATGAGATATTTGTGGAAATTCCAGGTGGGTTCTTCGCCCGTCGTTTTGGCCAGCGCCTTGAAGAATGGATTGGCATGCTTGCCGGATACGCTGCCCGGCTCGCTCATCGGAAATTTGACTTTATAGGTGAGTTTGCAGAATTGGGCGATCTCGCCGTTTTTCGCGAATTCCTGGCGGAAATCATTGGAAGGAAATCCGATCACCAGCAAACCCTGCTGTTTGTATCGGCCGTACATCGCTTCCAGTTGTTCGAACTGCGGGGTGTAGCCGCATTTGCTGGCCGTGTTGACCACCAAGATCGGCTTGCCCGCGTATTGGCACAAATTGATCTTTTCTCCCTGCAAAGTGGTGAGGATGCGATCGAGCAAGGCGGTGCAGTCGGCGGCAAAAGCGCCGGGGGCAGCCAGTACAGCAAACAGCATGAGCATGTTTTTCATTTTCATTTCCTCTCAGATTAACGCCTCGCCTGGCGCTTGATTAACCGCATCAGACTTCCCAACACGGGAATCTTTTCATACAACTCCTCGGCGGCATCCCAATAGTCGCGGTGATACATGACCTGGTGTGCCGCGTTGAAACGCAAATGCGTCGAGCCGTGAAGGGTGAGTGTCTGGCAAGAGACTTTCATGCGGAATGAAAAATCCCACACGATGAATGCATCGTCGTCTTGCAGGATGCTGCGTTCGATTTTGAATCTCGGCGCATCCACCTGCTCGAACATGTGCACGAAGATGGCGCTGATGGCGGGCTCGCCGCGCACCTCATTGAATGGGTCTTTGAAATAGGCGTCGGCGCTGTAAAGTTGCGGAATGTCCTTTACGCTCTCCGGCGACACGCTTTCAAAAAAACGGATAACGTTTTGCAGCTGCGTCTGATGCGTCATAGTCCGGTCACCTTATGAATCAGATAAAAATACCAGCGATACGGCAGCAGACGCAGCAGGCGCAGCCAGTTGGTAAAGCGTTTTGGAAAGTGGATGTGGAATTCGCCGCGCCCGATGCCGCGCAAGATTTCCCGCGCTGCCGTCTCGGCCGAAATCAGCGCCGGCATGGAAAATTCATTCTTCGCCGTCAACGGCGTCGCCACGAATCCCGGATTGATGAGAGTCACGCCGATGCCGCGCGCATGCAGATCGAGATACAACGATTCGCACAGGTTGATCAGCGCCGCCTTGGTCGGGCCATAGATGAGCGCCTGCGGCAAACCGCTCAGCCCTGCCACCGACGATACGATGCCGATGCCGCCGCGCCCTTGTGCCAGCAGCGTGGGCAACAGGGCATTCAAGCAATTCAACACCCCGTTGACATTCAGTTCCACCATCCGCTTCGCGGCAGCCAGATCAAAATCATCCGCACGCATTTTCTGGTAGCCGCCTGCCACCACCAATCCCAGATCGATGCCGCCCCACTGCGCCAGCAGTTCGTCGCGCGCGCGCAACACACTCGGCGCATCGGTGACGTCGAGCGGCAACACCATTGACTGCGGGTTTTCTGCTGCCACGTTCGCCAGGTTGTCCGCATTGCGTGCGGACAGCGCAACGCGTGCCCCGCGCTGCAACAACAATCGCGCCGTTTCGGCACCGATGCCGCTGGAGGCACCGATGACCCACACGCGCAGCCCGCGCCAGTCTTTTATTTTTGGATTCATGGCCGTTTGCGGAACGACAGCGTGACTTCACCCAGACGGAAGCCGAACTTGCTCATTACCGCGCGGTTGAGCATCACCCGGTCGTCCATGAGGAACATCCAGTCGTCAAAGTTCACGTGGTAAATCTTGTCATCCACCGGCAGCGCCAGCACATACTTCCAGTTCAGCGCATTGCCCGCCACCTTGCCAACCGCTTCGCCCACCACATCCGCCGCCGTGCCGATATATTGGCCGTTAGCTTGTTTCTTCAGCGTCCACACGCGCTTCTGCTTTGTGCCGTCGGAATAGGAGAAGTCCTCATCCAGCGTCCCCACGTCGCCCTGCCACGAGCAATGCATCACGACCGTGAAGCGCTTGACGATCCGCCCCTTGCGATCCTGGAACATGCCCCACGCATCGACGGTGCCGTTGAAGTATTGCCGCATGTCGAGCGCGGGTTTCTCTTGCGCGTATCGGCTCACATCGGTGGTGCTACAGGCGGACAGCATCAGCACCCCCATCAACATGGCCACGCCATTTTTCCAGTTCATTTTTCATTCTCCTTTGCATGATCACACCCCGCTCAACGGCGAGCGCCATAACAGCAGCGCCGCCATAATCTTCAGCACACAAGGCAGCACGGCATAGCCGATAGCCAGCGCGTGCAAACTGTTTGCATCCGTTGTGCCGACGCCATAACCCATAAATTGCAGTGCGGGCAGCGCAATGCCCGCCGCCAGCGCAAGATTCATCTTGGTTGCCCAATTCCACACCCCAAAATAGGCGCCCTCGTGCTGACTGCTGTGCCCTGCCGCACCGATCACGGCTGCAAGCAGCGCGGGCGGCAGGGCCAGGTCCGCACCGAGTGCCGCACCGGACAGCAGGCAAATCAAGGCAAAGCCCGCCACCTCGCCCGCGCCGAGAAAATAGGCCCAGACAAAGGTGCCGATGGCGAGCAACATCGCCCACAACCACGCAAATCTTTCCCCGCGGTTTTTGGCCAGCGCCACCCACAGCGGCATGGAGGCTGCGCCGGCGATGAAATACAGCAGCAGAAAGGCGCCCGCGTACTGCGCCATCAGCAGGCGGTCGTTGACGAAGAACAGGAACAGTGTGGCGGGAATCGCGGCGGCAATGCCGTTGAGCATGAACACCGCGAACAGCCAGCGGAATTTGCGGTTGCCGCGCAGCACCTGCCAACTCCCCAGCGTGCCGGGTTCTGCACGTGGCGGCCGCGCGGGGCGCGGCGCATGAGCCAGCAAACGCCAGGCTGTGAACAGCAGGGTGAGGACAAAGGCGAGCGTGAGCCAGGCGGGTTCGGCCGCACTGGAAAGCCCTGCGGCGATAATCAATCCGAGCAAACCGGCAACTTCGCGCGCACCGGTAATGCGGGTGCGCTGCGCCCGGCTCTGGGTCAGCGCCGCACCCCAGCTTTGATAAGCGATGCTGGCCAGACTGAAGCCGAAATAAACGGTAATCATCGCGCACAAAAACCAGAAAAAAACGACTTCGGCAAAAGCCTCCGGCGGATGGAACAGGGAGATGAAACCGAGCAGCAGAATGGGCAGCGACCATTGCAGACCGCTGACATATGCGCCGCCGCGGCGGTCCAGCCACACGCCGATGAGCGGATCGATGAAGGCATCGAGCACCCGCGCCAGCAGCAGCGCGCCGCCAATCAGGGCGAGCGAGAGGCCAAATTGCGCGGCATAAAACTGCGGCACCAGAACGTAGATCGGCAGTGCTACCATCGCCAGCGGCAAGCCGAACCCGGCGTAATTGAACAACTGGCTGCGGCTTGGGCTGTTCATGGCAGTTGCCCCAGCAATTTGCGCCGCAGGTTGCGCGCGCTGCCCTGTTCATCCAGCCAGATGGCGAAGAACGCCTGCGCGAATTCGGCATCGGCGATTTCTTTCAGCAACTCCCCGTCGCGATAGAAACGAATCCCCTTGCCGGGCAGGAAGACCCCGCTCAAGCGCGTGCCTTCCTGCACATCCGGAAAAATTTCACTCATCCAGCGCAGCCACTCGGCTTGCTGGCCCGGCGTGCCCCGCCCCAGCTTCCGCATCTCGCCGATGCTCGCCTCGGCGATGCGCCGGCCGCTTAAATTTCTGGCATAGACCAGTTCCAGCACGAACGGCGTGCGCCACACCTGCGCCGCCTGCGCGGGTCTGGTCTCGCACCACAAATAGGCGTCATACAGCTTTAGACCAAACCAGCGATAGCTGCCCTGTCCATTCAGCTGCGCGGCCGGAATCGAGTGTTCCACTTCGCGCGGCAGCGTGTTGGCCTGCGCGACGCCCGGCCCTGTCAACAACAGGGTCAGGCAGGCCGCCATGATTCGCGCGCGCGGCATTATTTTTCCAGGGTGAATTGCATGACGTTGATGCTGTCCGCGCGGAAGCCCGCCTCGCAGTAGCACAGGTAAAACTCCCAGGTGCGCAGGAAGCGCTCGTCGAAGCC
>CAYTZF010000098.1:0-22871 GCA_964442265.1 uncultured Sideroxydans sp. | reverse complement strand
GATTTGCCGGCGACGATGTTTCGCCACGTTGCCTCAACTCCGACACCGACCGGTGTTACTGCACCCAAACCGGTCACCACCACTCTGCGTTTAGCCAAACTGGACTCCAATCTTTAAAACAGGAAGACGGAAAAATTACTTCGAATGCGCGTTGACGTAATCCAGGGCGAGCTGGACGGTAGTGATTTTTTCCGCTTCCTCATCCGGAATTTCCACGCCGAATTCCTCTTCCAGTGCCATAACCAATTCGACCGTATCCAGCGAATCAGCGCCGAGATCATTCACGAACGAGGATTCGTTCTTGACTTCGGCTTCGTTGACACCGAGTTGTTCCGCCACGATTTTTTTGACGCGTTGTTCGTTGTTGGACATTGCATTACTCCCTTAAAGTTAAAAGTTAATTCATTAAAGCGCGCGCATTCTACCAAACTCACACCGAATTCCAAACCACCCTACTCCATATACATGCCGCCATTCACCGCCAGGGTTACCCCCGTGATATAAGCGGCAGCCGGGCTCGCCAGAAATGACACGGCGGCGGCCACATCGGCTGGGGATCCCAGCCTCTTCAGTGGCACATGCTCGATCAGTTTGGCCCGCTGTTCTTCGCCCAGAGCCAGCGTCATGTCCGTGTCGATGAATCCGGGGGCGACGCAATTCACCGTGATGTTGCGGCTGCCAATCTCCTGCGCCAGGGACTTGGAGAACCCCGCCATGCCCGCCTTGGAAGCCGCATAGTTGGCTTGTCCCGGGTTGCCCATGCTGCCAACCACCGAGGAAATATTGATAATGCGACCATTTCTGGCCTTCATCATCCCGCGCAATACGGCACGGGAAAGGCGAAAAACCGATTTGAGATTGGTCGCCAGCACATCATCCCACTCATCATCGCTCATGCGCGCGAGCAGATTGTCTTTGGTGATTCCGGCATTATTGACCAGAATGGCGACCTCACCGAACTTTGCGCGAATCGCCGCCAGCACACTTTCGATTTGCGCCGGATCATTGACGTCCAGCGCTGCCCCTTGCCCGGCGATACCCGCCGCCTGCAAATAGTCACCGATCGCCTGCGCACCTTTTTCAGTGGTGGCGGTGCCGATCACTGACGCGCCCTGCCGACCCAGTTCAAGCGCGATGGCTTGGCCGATACCACGCGAAGCCCCGGTAACCAGTGCAATCTTTCCTTGCAATGTCATGCTTGCCCTTCTCCTTGTGCCAGTTTGACCAGCGCGGCTTTCAGCGCCGCCGCGTCATTCAGTGTCAGGGCTTGCTGATTGGTATCAATGCGCTTGTTCAAACCCGCCAACACTTTGCCCGGGGCGCATTCGACATTGTGTGTCATCCCTGCACTTCCGAAAAACCGGATAGTTTCAACCCATCGCACGGGCGAAAACAGCTGGCGCACCAGTGCATCCTTGATTGCAGCCGCATTTTGATGGGCTTGCACATCGGCGTTATGCACCACCGGAATGGCGGCATCTTGCACCGTTACGCTTTCCAGATAAGCGCGCAGCTTATCTGCCGCGCCTTGGAGCAGACTGCAATGGGAGGGCACGCTCATTGGCAACATCAGCGCGCGCTTGGCGCCCCGCGCTTTGGCAATGGCCATACCTCGCTCCACCGCAGTCCTGTCACCTGCAATCACCACCTGCCCCGGCGAATTGTAATTCACCGCCTCCAGCACTTCGTCTTGGGCACCTTCGGCGCATACCTTACGCACTACTTCGTCATCCAGCCCGAGGATCGCCGCAATGCCGCCTTTGCCTTCCGGAACGGCCTCCTGCATGCACTGCGCGCGATAGCGCACCAGCGGCAAGGCGTCGGCAAAATCCAAGGCGCCGGCGGCAACCAGCGCGGTGTATTCGCCCAGACTGTGTCCCGCCATCATCGCCGGCTTGGGACCGTTTTGCCCAAGCCAAGCACGATACACCGCCACGCCGGCGGTCAACATCAGCGGCTGGGTGTTCACTGTCGAATTGAGATCGGCATCGGTGCCGGCACTGGCCAGTTGCCACAAATCCTGCCCCAGCACCGAGGAGGCTTCATTAAAGGTGTCGCGTACTGCGGCAAATTCGGCATAACCGTCCATCATGCCGCGCGACTGCGAGCCCTGCCCCGGAAAGACAAAAGCAAATTGAGTCATTTTTGAACCTACCATTTGATCAGGGCGGCGCCCCAGGTGAAACCGCCGCCGATGGCTTCGATCAGCACTTTCTGGCCCGGCTTGATGCGCCCGTCGCGCACCGCCGTATCCAGCGCCAACGGAATTGAGGCAGACGATGTATTGCCGTGGCCCGCAACGGTAACCACCACGTTCTTCATGCCCAGCCCCAGTTTTTTTGCGGTTGCCTCGATAATACGGATATTAGCCTGGTGCGGAACCAGCCAGTCAATGTCCGATCCTTGCAAATTTTGACTTGCAAGCAATTCCTCAACAACATCCGATAATACATTGACTGCAAACTTAAATACGCCTTTCCCGTCCATCTCGATAGTCGGGTTTGCCTTGAGCATATCGCGATATGAGCCATCCGCGTGCAACTTGGCCGCGATGACGCCTAGTTGCTCCGATGCGCGCAAAATCACCGCTCCCGCCCCATCTCCGAACAACACACAGGTCGTGCGGTCCTGCCAATCCACCATGCGCGATAAAACTTCGGCTCCCACCACCAATGCGGTTCGAGCCTGACCGCTGCGTATATACATGTCGGCGATATTCAAAGCATAAACAAAACCGCCGCACACGGCCTGTATGTCAAAAGCGGCTCCGCCGTTTTTGATCCCGAGCTTATCCTGCAGAATGCAGGCGGTGCTGGGAAAAGGCATATCGGGCGAAGTCGTGGCAACGATGATGAGATCAACTTCCTGCGGGTTGATAGCGGCAGCCTCAATTGCCTTGAGACTGGCATGAAATGCCAAATCGCTGGCCATTTCCCCGTCGGCAGCAATATGGCGTTCGGCAATCCCGCTACGGATCATGATCCAGTCATGCGAGGTTTCGACCAGCTTTTCCAGATCGAAATTGGTCAGCGTCTGTTCAGGCAGATAGCTTCCTGTGCCGGTAATTCTGGAGTAGGTCAAAATGCTCTCCTAACTGGATTGACGCGCATTGTGCCAAATTTCGACTTGCTTGCTGATGTGCGCCAGCATCCCGCCGCGCGCTTCTTCGGCGGCGCGCTCGATGGCACACTCGAAAGCAAACGCGTCAGCGGAGCCGTGGCTCTTGACGACAATCCCTTTCAGCCCGAGGAAACTGGCGCCATTGTAACGCCGATGATCCAGCCTGTTCTTGAATGCTTTAAGCACAGGCAAAGCCACCAGTGCCGCGATTTTGCTGAAGAGATTGCGGCTAAAACCTTCCTTGAGGAAACCGCCCATCATTTTGGCCACGCCTTCGGCCGTTTTTAGCGCCACGTTGCCAACAAAACCGTCGCACACCACAACATCAGTGACACCGTTGAAAATGTCATTGCCCTCGACATTGCCATAAAAATTCAGGTTGCTGTTCTGGAGCAGCTCCCCCGCCTGTTTGACCACCTCGCTCCCCTTGATTTCTTCACTGCCGATATTAAGCAGTCCGACGCTGGGATTTTCGCGATGTTCAAGTGCCGCCACCAGCGTGCTGCCCATGATCGCAAACTGCAACAAATGTTCAGCCGTGCAGTTTACATTGGCGCCCAGATCAAGCATGCACACCTGGCCTTTGCGGGTGGGCAGAAAAGAAGCAATGGCGGGACGATCTATCCCGGTCAGTGTCTTGAGAACGTAGCGTGCAGTGGCCATCAGCGCCCCGGTGTTGCCGGCGCTGACACAAGCGGCTGCGTCACCCTTTTTGACCAGGTTTATCGCCACGCGCATGGAAGAATCTTTCTTGCCACGCAACGCGAGCTGCGGCGACTCGTCCATCGCGACAATTTGCGCCGCCGGATGAATCGTCAGACCGGGATAATCTTCCGCGGCACCGATGGCTTGCAGTTCTTTCCTGATCTGCTCCTCCAAACCGACCAGAATAACTTTGTCGGCGGGATGTTTTTTCAGATAAGAAATGACGGCCGGCACGGTGATACACACACCATGGTCGCCACCCATGGCGTCAATGGCTATGGTTACATCCACTTGGCGTTCCTCGGAAAGGGAAAAGTCACAATAAAACGCAGCCCAATCCGGCAGCTTGCGGTCTGGAATTCGCGCAAGGCTTACTCGCCCTTGGTGTTGACAACCTTTTTGCCGCGGTAGTAGCCGCTGGGGCTGATATGGTGACGCAGGTGTGGCTCGCCGGTGGACGGCTCCACCGCCAGAGCCGGGCCGGTCAGAAAGTCATGTGCACGATGCATGCCGCGCTTGGAGGGGGATTTTTTATTTTGCTGAACTGCCATGATAACTCCTCGAAAAAATCTATTGCTTGTGGTTAAGACCTGCCAGCACCGCAAACGGACTGGACGATTGCTTTGATACATTCAACTGCTCCGCACATTTGCCAACAACATGGCTGGGCGCATACGGCAATCCCAGGAGCAGTTCATCCTCGACCAGCGACAACACATCCATCGCGGACGCTGCTTCGACACACTCCATCTCGTCATCCGTGTCGGCCGCATCAATCTCCGCAACGGACACGAGCCGCAGGGATGATGTCATGGTGATCGGGTAATCCATCTCACCCAGACAGCGCTGGCAACGCAAACGGCATTTGCCGGTCAACTCAATTTCGAGCAACAGGCGATCAAACATTTGATGTCCGCGCAAATAGAACGTGACGTAACCGCCTGATTCCGCCATCCTGTCACTCAGCCTGGGCAGGGTATCAAGCGCCACTTCTCCGCGTAACTCCTTGCCATTCAAGGCAAAATCCGCGCCATCGATCAAAGGCCGTGCAAACATGAGGCGCGCATGATATATATTCGCCTCCCCCCTGTCAAAGCCAAGCAACAAGGAACCTCTTGAACCGCAAACAAATTATTCTGGCCTCCACTTCAATATATAGAAGCCAGTTGCTCGCCACCCTGCAAATCCCCTTTCTGACCAGCGCACCGGATGTCGATGAATCTCCGCTCGCCGGCGAAAATGCGCAACAAACCTCATTGCGCCTCGCCGAACTGAAGGCGCGCGCAGTCGCCCCGCGTTTCCCGCATGCCCTAATCATCGGCTCGGACCAGGTGGCACTGTTGCACGGCGAGCAGATGGGCAAACCGATGAACCACGACAATGCCGTGCGTCAACTCCGTGCCATGCGCGGCAATACGGTCGTCTTCCATACAGCATTGAGCCTGCTTGATGCGGCCAGCGATCAGATCCAGTCGGAAGTCGTGCAAACCTGGGTCAAGTTTCGCCGGCTCGACGATGCACAAATCGAGCGCTACTTGCACAAGGAACAACCTTATCATTGCGCCGGTAGCGCCAAAGCCGAGGGACTGGGCATCGCCTTAATCGAAAAAATCGACAGTAGCGACCCCAATGCGCTGATTGGATTGCCCTTGATTACCCTGGTTGATATGCTTAAAAAACAAGGGATTAAGATAATCTAGTGGGAAATTCGGCCAATTTAACTGTTGCCAGAAAAAATCCTTTCTGGTATTAAAGCGCGCTCAAAATTTAAAGCCATTTTTGGAGATTAACCCCATGCCCGTGCAAGCGAACAAAACAACCGTCCCGTACAAGGCCAAAAAAGGCGAGGCTTATATGAGTCCGAAGCAACTGGCTCATTTCCGTGCCATTCTTGTCGGAATCAAGGAAGGTCTGGGCAAGGATATTGATCGCACTGTGCACACCATGCAGGACGAGGCTACTGTGTTTGCCGACCCCAATGACCGGGCCACACAGGAATCGGACATGAGTCTTGAGTTGCGCAATCGCGACCGCGAACGCAAGCTCATCAAGAACATCGACAAGATGGTGGCACGGATAGATGCCAACGATTACGGCTACTGCGATAACTGCGGCGTGGAGATCGGGCTAAATCGCCTGGAAGCACGCCCCACCGCGACCTTGTGCATCGACTGCAAAACCCTGGACGAAATCCGTGAAAAGCAGGTGGCCAAATAAGATTTGGTTGCCAAATTAACCAACTGACCAATGCGCTGTTCTATTTGAGCGGACTTTCAGAGTCCGCTCAATTCTTTGATGTGGGCCGTTGCGCTTCTGCCCAGAGCATGCAGTTCATAGCCTCCCTCGAGAACAGAGACGATACGCCGGTGCGCATGGCGACTCGCCATCTCCTTGATCCGCGCCGTCACCCATACATAATCGGCTTCAAGCAAAGCCAATGAAGCCATGTCGTCTTCGCGGTGGGCGTCGAAGCCTGCCGAGATCATTACCAGCTCAGGTTTGAACTTTTCCAGCGCCGGCATCCAGTGTTCGGTCACTGCCGCTCTGAATTCCGTTCCGCCGGAACCCGCTTTCAGCGGGACGTTGACAAGATTGGCGCCGGCGCTTTCTGCCCCGCTGTAGGGATAAAACGGATGCTGGAATGTGGAGCACAGCATGACTCGCGGGTCGGCGGCAAAGATATCTTCGGTGCCGTTGCCGTGATGCACATCGAAGTCAACAATCGCAACACGCTTAAGACCGTGTTGTGCCATGGCGTGAGCTGTACCGACAGCGATGTTGTTGAAAATGCAAAATCCCATCGCCTTTCCTCGCACGGCATGATGGCCCGGCGGCCGGATGTTGCAGAAGGCATTCTCCACTTTCCCCGCCATCACCAGGTCGACCCCCATCACCACAGCACCGGCCGCCCGTAGCGCGGCCGGATAGCTAAATGGGTTCATCAAAGTATCCCCGTCCAGTGCCACCAACCCCTGTTGCGGCGCGGCAGCAATAATGTGATCCAGATAATCTGCCGTATGCACCCGCAGCAATTGTTCGCGGCTTGCTTCCGGCGCCAAGTGATGTTGCAGATAGCCGAACAAGCCTGAAGCGATCAGTTGATCCTCGATCGCATGAAGGCGCGCCGGAGATTCGGGATGATGGGCGCCCATGTCATGTTTCAGGCATAACGGATGGCTGATATAGGCTGTTTGCACGGTGGCTCCGTTAAATTATAGGTGTGCTCCGGTGCTATCATAGCCGGGCACGCAACTCTCTCCAACTTCATAGTTATGACCCATGGGAAAACACTACCTCAATCCGCTCTTTGCCCCGCACTCCGTGGCCGTTTTTGGCGCCAGCGACCGGTCCGATTCAGTCGGGCAGATTGTTTTCCAGAACATGCTGCAAGGCGGCTTCAAGGGAAAGCTATACCCGGTTAACGCAAAGAACAGCGAAGTCCAGGGACAGCGCGCGTATGCCTCAATCACCGAAATCATTGAGCCTGTAGAACTGGTGGTGATCGCCACGCCGCCGCAGAGCGTGCCGGGCATCCTGGAAGAATGCGGGTTGCATGGGGTGAAGGCGGCAATCATCATCACCGCCGGATTTGGTGAGGCGGGCCCCGCTGGTGCAGCCCTGGAGAAGCAGTTGCTGGAAGTCGCGCGGCGCTTCGGGATTCGCCTGATCGGCCCCAACTGCCTCGGCATCATGCGCCCCTCAATCGGCTTGAATGCGACATTCAACAAAGGCGGCGCCAACCAGGGCGGCATCGCATTCGTCTCCCAATCGGGCGCGCTGTGTACCGCCATTCTGGACTGGGCACAGCGCAACGATGTCGGTTTTTCGAGCGTGGTATCGCTGGGCTCTTCGACCGATGTCGACTTTGGCGAAATACTCGACTATCTGGTATCCGATCCGCTCACCCACAGTATCCTGATGTACATCGAAGGCATCCGCAATGCGCGCAGCTTCATGAGCGCCCTGCGTGCCGCCGCCCGGATTAAACCGGTGATCCTGGTCAAGGTCGGGCGGCATACGGCAGGCTCGAAGGCGGCGATGTCGCATACCGCCTCTCTGGTTGGCGCGGATGATGTGTTCGATGCCGCGGTCAGCCGGGTAGGAGTGGTGCGGGTACAGACCGTGACCCAGTTGTTCACTGCTGCAAAAGCCTTGTCGTGCGGCTTTCGCCCGGTCGGCAACCGGCTGGCGATTGTCACCAATGGCGGCGGCCCCGGCGTGATGGCGACCGACCGCGCCGCCGATCTGGGATTGTCGATGGCCACCCTTTCGGACAGCACCATCGAATATCTGAACCGGCACCTGCCGCCCAACTGGCCGCACGGCAATCCGGTGGACATCATCGGTGATGCCCAGGCGGACCGCTATCACCATGCCGTCAAAGCCTGTCTGGATGACGAGAATGTGGACGGCGTGCTGGCTATCCTTACCCCCCAGGCAATGACAAAACCGCTGAAATCGGCGCAGGTGCTGATCGAACTTGCCAACCACTACAGCAAACCGTTGCTGACCTGCTGGATGGGTGAAACCCAGGTGGCGGAAGCGCGCGAGGCCTTCGCCAAGGCGCATCGCCCCCACTTTCGCACCCCGGAACCGGCAGTCGAAGTGTTTTCCCATCTGTCCGCCTACTACCGCAACCAGAAGTTGCTGATGCAGATGCCCGGCCCGTTCTCGCACCATGATGAACCGGACGCGGAAAGCGCGCGCCTGATCATCGAAGGCGCGATGCAGGAGCATCGCAAAATATTGTCCGAGATGGAATCCAAGGCATTGCTTGCCGCCTTCAACATTCCGGTGGCGCGCACCATGATCGCCCATTCACCGAACGAAGCCCTGCTGATCGCGCAGCAGCTGGGTTTCCCGGTGGCGATGAAGATCAACTCGCCCGACATCACCCACAAGAGCGACGCAGGCGGCGTGATGCTCAATCTGCGCAATGCCCATGAGGTGCGTGCCGCCTACCAGCACATCATCGACAGCGTGCAGCACTATCGCCCCAATGCCCGGGTGGAAGGGATCTCAATCGAGCCGATGATCGTCAAGGCGAACGGGCGCGAACTGATGATCGGCGTCACCACCGATCCCGTGTTCGGCCCAGTCATCACTTTTGGCGCGGGTGGAACATCGGTCGAGATCATGGGTGACCGCGCGGTCGCCCTTCCCCCCCTCAACAGTTTTCTCGCGCGCGAACTGATCCAGGGCACGCGCATCGCCCGCATGCTGGGCAACTTCCGCAACATGGCACCGGCCAATATGGGGGCGCTGGAGGATGTTCTGCTGCGCGTTTCTGAAATGGTATGCGAGCTGCCGTTGCTGAAGGAAATGGATATCAATCCGCTGATCCTGGACGAACAGGGGGCGCTGGCCGCCGACGCGCGGGTGGTGGTGGAATATCACCAACCGGGCACCGACCGTTATTCGCACATGGCGATCTATCCTTACCCCACCCATCTGGTGAGCCAGTGGCAATTGGCGGACGGGACAGATATTGTGATTCGCCCCATCCGTCCGGAAGATGCCGATCTGGTCAAACGTTTCGTGCATGATCTATCCGACGAATCGAAATATTTCCGCTTCATGAACAGCGTGCAGGAATTAACCGAGGAGATGCTGGCACGGCTGACACAGATCGACTACAGCCGCGAAATGGCGCTGCTTGCGGTGACACGGGGTCAATCCCCGGAAACCGAACTCGGGGTCGCGCGTTACGCCATCAATCCGGATGGATTGAGCTGCGAATTCGCTCTCGTCGTTGCCAATAACATCGCGGGCAAAGGCCTCGGGCAGCGCCTGATGATCGCGCTGATGGAAGCGGCGCGCAGCAAAGGTCTGGAGGTGATCGAGGGGGAAGTATTGAGCCACAACCACAACATGCTGAAATTGATGAACCGCATGGGGTTCACCATCAAGCCTGCGGCGGAAGATGCCGGCATCATGCAGGTCAGCAAGCGGCTTTGAGTTTGGTTACCCGGCGCTACCCCAGCCTGCGGTCGCGATTCCCTCGCCCAGATCGGCTTCGATCAGGCGGCGGCGCACCTCAAGCAATCTTCGAAGCAGGGCAGGCTCGTGCCGGGAATACGCCTCCGCATCGGGAATGCGCTTCACCACCACACCAAGCAGCTCGGTGATCGCGTTGCCGATCGAGTTCTGGCTGATGGTCACAATCAGCCGGCCCGCATCGTTGCGATAGATGAGCTGCTTGAACGCGGGTTGCCAGCGGATGGCGTTGGCATACTTCGCATCCACGATGCAGTGGTCGCGCACCTTCTTCGCCGTCTTCATGAAATCGTTGTTGAACAACAGCACGTTTTCAACCTGCTCGGGAAAATACACATCCGGCAGCATCGGCGCATTGTGGGTGGAGACTTGCGCGAAGAAGGTGCGGTAGAAATCGATGAAGCCTTTCAGTACCTCGTCATATTCCCGCCAGAAGTGCACATCTTTCAGCGCAGCCGCCCCGCCCTGCACTTCCCAGCTGGGCAGCCCCTGCGGATAGCCGGTGAGGGTGATGCGCGCATCCGATTCGCTCGCCGGCCTGAGTATCTTCAGGCGCAATGCCTGGTCGAAGAACGCGCGGTACACATCGCGCATATAGGCCTGAAACAGGCTGTGCTGTCCGCCATCGGTCAGATTCGGATTGTTGGGATCAGCCTGTCGGGCGCTATCCAACGCGTCTTTCGGAAAGACCACGAAATGATTGTGCAACATGCGAATGCTGGGCACACCGGGCGAGGTTAGTGGCCAGGTCGCATCCAGACTCGCTTCACCCGCCAGAATCAGCGCCTGGTCCGGATCCGGATACTGTTCCAGCATGTAATCGATGATGATCTGATTCATCCGATTCCACACATGCTTCACATTGTCCGCCACCTGGGTGCGCCGCACCGGACGCCCAAGCGGGTTGAGGATGGTCTTGGACGTGTTGTAGAGGATTGAACAATCGAACTCGGTGCTGTGCCCCAGCGCCTTGCGATACAGCAGCAGGTTCTCGGCATTCATCAGCAGACCGTTGTTGTTGGCCAGGTCGTTGAGATTCTCGGTGCTGTTAAAGAACTCGTTCGGTTTGAGCCCTTGCGGAACTTCGAGCGGGATAGGACGGAACGGGGTAACGATTTCGCGCGGGCCAAACTGCATGGTTCACATCATCCAAGGACTTTGATAATCGTGCACAAAGCAGCCGTCCCGGTTGCGCAAGGCACAGAGATACAAACCGGACGGGCGTATACCAAGTGCGGCTCGCTGCCCGCAAGCTGCATCAGGTCTGCGCCCACGGCAACCCGTCAAAGCGCCAACCGTTGTGGGAGTTGCGGTGATGAGTGTCGTCCAGGTCGCCCTCAAACCCATGTTCAACATTGTAAACATCTTTGATTCCGGCATTCTCAAGCGCCAGACCGGCATCGGCAGAACGGCGACCGGAACGGCAGATCAACACGACGGGACGGTTGACACTGGCGGCCTTGCGCACATGAGCGACGAACAGCGGGTCGATCTCCCAGTCCGGACCGTCCACCCAGGGAATCAGGATGGAACCGCGCGGATGGCCGACAAACATGTATTCCATCTCACTGCGCACATCAATAAACACTGCTTCGGGATTTGCTTGCAGGAAATCAAACGCTTCTTTCGGATTAAGGTGTTGCATGGTCCCTCCTTGCTGTTTAGTTCGAATGGTGCAAATTATAGCCCCATCACGTTACCGCGAAGTCTTTCAGTTTTCGCGCCTTATCCGGTTCCGGGAAGGCCGGTGCGGCGTGGGATGAGGCGGCAGATGCAGTCGCCAAGCCGGATTTGCAGCCGATTTCCTTTAAGTCCGACAGAACTGTCAGTGTGCATATGTCAAAAGTCATGGTGGACAAATCAGCAAGAACCCAGCTTGGGACGGCTTTTACCCCGGGGGCGTCAATGCCCGCCACCGAACCCGGATTAACCAGCCAGGATTCGCCGTCCCCGATGTGCTTCTGCTTGCCGACATGCGCGGTATGGCTGTGCCCGTGGCAGACCAGGTCATAATCGCCGGTGCAGGCGAAAGCACGTCCATGATGCGGCATGTGGGTGACGAGAATTTTACGCCCCGCCAGTTCAAGCACTGCCTCTGCGCCGTGATAGGTAAACATTCCAGGATTGCCGGCCATCATCCGGTACAGCGCGGGGATATCGCCCAGGTTGTTGCCGTGAACGGCATGGATGGGCAGGCCAAGCTTAAGCGACGCGCGCAGGGTATTGGCGCCGATCAGGTCACCGCAATGAATGACGACTTGCGCACCGGCTGTGCGGGCATCGGAAATCGCCGCCGCCAGTGCATCGGAGCGGTCATGACTATCGGAGACAATGCAGATTTTCATACCCCGTCGGCGTTGTGAATTTTCCCCATTAGGCAAAAATAAAGCGGGATGTGTCTATAGCTACATTGGGTAGTGGGGCCGCCCCCATCAAGGCTATGCGGGCAAAAAAACATCACAGGAAACAGCAGATCAAATTTGGCCATACCGTCGTTTAGGTTGAAATTGAAAGCGAAGCATCATAACCTTGCGCTGCAACCTTGACACGAATAGCCGAATACCCAACTCGACAGGCCCCTGAAAACCTTGACCATGGGCAAAAATGCCGGAGGAGAATGCGTACAAAACTGAAAAAAAACAGGTCGGCGGAGTTTTTCTGGACACGCCCCCCCGAATTCACCCCGCCGGATTCAAATGGCGGCATGGATGCTTGCGTCGAAGAACAATTTCTAACACCCCGCACCAACGACTACCAGAAGCTACTAACCAGCTATCTGGAATCTGCCATCAATCTAACCCAGGCCTCCGCGGGCGTGGTGCGCATGCTGTTGCCGGACGAGCAAACCCTGCAAGTCATCAGCGCGGTGGGGCTGGGGATTGATGAAATCGGGCCGGAATCTATTGCCAAACTCTCCTGCGAAAACTGTGACCGGGATGCTTTTCGCCGCGGCTTGTGCGCAACCGATATCGAAACTTGCTCCGCGCGGGAAGATGCCGGGACGAGCGAACAATGCCGCGCCGCCCTGTCTATTCCTCTTGAAAGCGCCAATTGTCCGGGGGTTTTGCTCGGGGTGTTTACCCTTTTTTTCGACACGCCAAAGTCATCTTCCGGCAAAACTGCCCGCCTGACTGCCGTATTTGCCGAGATTCTCAATTCGCTGATCGAGTATGTAAAACTAAACCGCGAGGCAAAGCGCGCGGAGTTGCTGCAGGAGCGGCAAACCATTGCCAGCGAGATCCACGATTCCCTTGCGCAGACCCTGAACTTCGCGCGCATGAGCACCCGGCTACGGGACGCCGCGGTACGCAACAAGAATGACCTAATGATCAAAAAATACTCCGACGAACTGGATAACGCGCTGGAAATCAGCCAAAAAGCCGTGCGCGCCCTGATTACCGATTTCCGCAGCGAAATGGATCCGGCAGGATTACTCAAGGCATTGCAGACACTGGCCACGGAATTCCGCGCAAAACAGGATATCGTGCTCGAGTCTTCAATCAATGTCGCCGATCTGGATCTGCCGCTGGAATATGAGATTCAGGTGTATAACATTGTGCGCGAAGCGCTTTCCAATATTGCAAAGCACTCGAACGCGAGCCACGCCAGACTGGTTGTCGATTATCAGTGCGGTTATTTCGTCTTCAGCGTCGAAGACAACGGGGTGGGTACCTTCGCTCCGGTTGAAGGACACTACGGCATTACCATCATGCGCGAGCGGGCGCAAAACATCGGGGGCGATATCAGGGTGGAAAGCAACGAAGGATTGGGCACCTGCGTACAATTGTATTTCCCGGAACCGGGATCTGACTGGAGAAAGTTGCATGACTGAAAAGCTTAAAGTAGCCATGGTTGATGACCAGAGTCTGTGTCGCAGCGGTTTGAGCGAACTGCTTTCCCATTGCTATGACATAGACGTGCTGGGTGCGGTGGGCTCGCTGGAAGAGTTGCGGCCACTGATCAAAAAAAAGCCGGATCTGCTGATTGTTGATCTGCGCATGCAGCCGATGGACGGCATCACAATGATTGAAGAATTACGCAAAGAGGGATGCAACCTGCCCGCCCTGATGCTAACCATGAGCGATTCCGAGTCGGATCTGAGCAAGGCCATTCGTGCCGGGGTGCGCGGTTATCTGCTCAAAGACATGGCACCCGAAGAAGTGGTTGAAGCCATCAAACGGGTTGCCGCCGGGGAGCTGGTAGTGGCCCCGTCGATGACCGTGAAAATGATCGAGCTGCTCAAAGGCGATTCGCCCGAACAGGAAGCAAAAAACTCCCTCAAGTTGCTGACCGAACGCGAACGCGAGATTCTGCAACTATTATCCCGCGGCGAAAGCAACAAAGGCATCGCGCTTTCACTGCATATCAGCTATGACACGGTCAAACAACACGTCAGACACATTCTGAACAAGCTCAACCTGTCTTCGCGCGTTAAAGCGGCGGTGTTGTTTGCCAAAGAACACGGCGACGACAACTACCCCCCCAAATAACCCGCACGGGTTATCCAATTCAGCCAATGTGGCTATAGACAGAATGGCGGTGGATTGCGCCTAATGCTTCCTGTCCTATGTTCGGGCAACCCGTCAATTTTTAATGCAACAAAAGGAAAAATTATGGCGCACGTGGTGATTATGGGGGCCGGTGTCGGCGGCATGCCGGCCGCCTATGAAATGCGGGAAAAACTGGACAAGAAACACAAAGTGACGATTGTTTCCGACCGCGAAACTTTCCAGTTCACCCCTTCCAATCCATGGGCTGCGGTCAAATGGCGCGAGCGCAAACACGTCGAATTTCCGATGCGCAGCTATCTCGAGCGCAAGGGGATTAATTTTAATTCAAGCGGGGTCAAACGCGTCCATCCGGAGCAGAACCAGCTTGAATTGGGAGATGGTGCGCGCCTTGATTACGATTATCTGGTAATTGCCACCGGTCCAAAACTGGCCTTTGATGAAGTCGAAGGGTTGGGGCCGCACGGCGGCTTCACCCATTCGGTATGCACACTCGATCACGCAATGAAGTCGCATGATGAATGGGAACATTTTTGCCGGAACCCGGGTCAAATCGTGGTTGGCGCGGTGCAAGGCGCATCCTGTTTCGGACCGGCCTACGAATATGCCTTCATCATGGAAACCGATTTGCGCAGACGCAAGATCCGCGACAAGGTGCCGATGACCTTTGTGACTTCGGAGCCTTATATCGGCCATCTGGGACTGGGCGGCGTGGGCGATTCAAAGGGTATTCTGGAGTCGGCCATGCGCGACAAGCATATTAAGTGGATCTGCAATGCCAAGGTGACCAGGGTCGAGGACGGCAAGATGCACGTTACCGAATACGACGAACTTGGCCAGGAAAAGAAGAAACACGAGTTGCCATTCAACTACGGCATGATGCTGCCCTCCTTCAAGGGAATTGATGCGGTATTCGGCATCGAAGGGCTGGTTCAGGTGCGCGGCTTCGTCACGGTGGACAAGCATCAGCGCAACCAAAAATACAAGAATATTTTTGCCATCGGCGTATGTGTCGCGATCCCCCCGGTCGAGGCCACCCCGGTACCGGTAGGCACCCCCAAGACCGGTTACATGATCGAATCAATGGTGACCGCCACCGTGCACAACATTCACGCCGACCTCACCGGCCAGGCAGCCAATCAGGAAGCCACCTGGAATGCAGTTTGCCTGGCTGATTTCGGCGAGAGCGGTGTGGCGTTTGTGGCCATTCCGCAAATCCCCCCGCGTAATGTCAACTGGTTCTCCGAAGGGAAATGGGTTCATCTGGCCAAGGTGGCATTCGAGAAATATTTTATTCGGAAGATGAAAAAAGGAGGCTCCGAGCCCTTTTATGAGGGCAGCATCATGAAGATGCTGGGGATCGAAAAACTCAAATAAATCTGCCTGCCGTATGGCAACAAAAAACCCCCGCTTTATCGGGGGTTTTTTGCAATACAAGGGATTCATCCGGCGATGAATTTCAGCCGGCAATCTCTTTCGGTGCGTATTTGTCGGCTACATAAGCATCCACGATCTGCTGGAATTCGCGCGCGATATGCTCGCCGCGCAGAGTCACCGTTTTTTCGCCATCCACATACACCGGGGCCGCGGGCGACTCGCCGGTACCCGGCAAGCTGATGCCGATATTTGCCAGTTTGCTTTCTCCCGGACCGTTGACGATACAGCCCATCACCGCCACGGTCATATTCTCCACGCCGTCATATTGAGCGCGCCACAGCGGCATTTGCGCGCGCAGGTAGGTCTGAATGTCTTGCGCCAATTCCTGGAATACCGTGCTGGTGGTGCGACCGCAGCCGGGACAGGCGGTCACCATCGGGGCGAAAGCGCGCAGCCCCATGGTCTGCAAAATCTCCTGCGCCACCAAAACTTCTTCCGTGCGTGCGCCCCCGGGAGCGGGGGTGAGAGAGACGCGAATGGTGTCGCCTATTCCCTGTTGCAACAGCACGGCGAGCGCGGCGGTGGAAGACACAATTCCTTTCGATCCCATGCCCGCCTCGGTCAATCCAAGATGCAGGGCGTAATCGCAGCGTTGCGCGAGTTCGCCATACACCGCGATCAGATCCTGCACATCGCTGACCTTGCAGGACAGTACGATGCGGTCATGCGGCAGGCCCAACTCTTCGGCACGTTCGGCCGAATTCAGTGCGGATAGAATCAGCGCCTCGCGGGTGATTGCCCCGGCATCGCGGGGCTGCGCCAGTTGTGCATTTTCGTCCATCATGCGCAAGATCAGTTCCTGGTCCAGGCTGCCCCAGTTGACCCCGATACGCACCGGCTTGCCGTATTCGACTGCCGCGCCGATCATCATCGCGAACTGATCTTCGCCCTTGCGATTTTTGCCTACATTTCCCGGATTGATCCGATACTTCGCCAGTGCCTGCGCGCATTCCGGATAATCGGTGAGCAGGCGATGGCCGTTGTAATGGAAATCCCCGATCAGCGGCACCTTGCATCCCAGTGCATCCAGCCGCCGCCGGATATGCGGTACTGCCGCCGCCGCTGCCGAAGTATTCACCGTAATGCGTACCAGTTCCGAGCCGGCTTGTGCGAGTTCGAGCACTTGTTGGGTGGTGCTGGTGATATCCCCGGTATCGGTATTGGTCATCGACTGCACGACAACCGGTGCTTTGTTGCCGACCAGGATATGGCCAACCTGCACCTGCTGTGTGGCGCGGCGAGCGGGATGCGAATAACTCATGCTCACTCCAACACCAGGCGGGCAACGCTGTCCGGCTTGAATCCGGACAGGTCAACCTCGCTCCCTTTGTAATACAGGCGCACAGCGCCGGCCCGACCGAGGACAACCTGGTACGGCTCGCGTCCGGAGCCGCCAATCCATTTCTCCCCGCCGGCATCGGTGACTCGCGAGATCAGCACCTCACCGTTAACATCCTTGATCTCCACCCAGGCCTGGTCGGTGTACACAATGTGAATCGGACGTTTCATCAATTGTTCCAGCGGAATGGAGAGTCCGGGTTTGGCTGTGGCTAAAACATCCTCCTGCGAAACAGGGACTGCCGCCTTTGGGCTGGCGGCTGGGTTTTGCGGAAGGGCTGCCGGCGGCGGCTCGCCAGCACTGCTACCGATTTTCCCCGTCACCGCCGCAGCCGCCTCCACAGCGGATATCTCGGCGCTTGGGGTCGGCACAGAAGTGATCGGAATATCCGGAATATTCGGTTTATTCAACAGAAACAGCACCAATCCAAGAATCACAACCAACGCGCCCAGCAGCAGAAAACGATTTTTGCGCGCTGTGTCTCCGGCCGTGGGCAATGGCTCGCCGCCGCCCTGCACATCGGTTACCTTAAAGTGGTGCTCGGTGTGGGTTTCCGTCTCGCTCAACAAAACATCCGGGTCAAGATTGACCATCCGCGCATAGCTGCGAATAAAACCGCGCAAAAAAGTGCCCTGCGGCAAATTGGCAGCATCATCGCTCTCCAATGCTTCAACTTGGCGCATACTGAACTTGACCCGGCCGGCAATTTCCTGTGTGCTCAAACCCAGCGCTTCCCGCGCGGCACGCAGGTTGGCGCCAACGCTCAAGCGTGGGGGGGCGGCGTCATCGGGCATCGATTCGGTTTGTCTCTCGCTCATCGGTTATTACTCTGTAAAAGTTGGGCTTGGGGAGATTCTGGAAATCGTTTGCGCAACTGCAAGGCAAAGCTGGCAGCCGAGTTGCGATCCCCCACGAGTCGCTCGATACGCACCGCCAGCCACAACTGTTCGGCATCAAGCTCGCGTCCGGTTTTCAGCAGGCGCAACAACCACGACTTGGCCAGTGCGGCATTGCCGTTGCTGTGCGCGACTTCCGCCATTCCGTACAGCGCCTCCGGCATCTCGGGATGAAGGATTAGCGCGCGCTGCAAATTCGCTTCCGCCGTTTTTTGATCCCCCGCCTTGTGCGCGCAAATCCCCGCATTGGCGTAAGCGAGATCGGGCGTGCTATATAGCGGGTCATTCAGGGCCGCCGCGAATTGCGGCAAAGAATCACGGGGACGGCCGCGCTGGCACAGGAACCAGCCGTAGTTGTTGTGCGCGCCGGCATTCCGCGGTTCAAGTTTGAGGCTGCGCAGAAAATCGGTTTCAGCCTGTTTGTCTTCGCGCAGTCTCATGCGTACCAAACCGCGCACATTGTAGGCGGGAGCATAGGACTCGTCAGCCTGCAGGGCGATGCCCAATTCCTGCAAGGCAATCGAATACTGGCCGCGCTCAAAATAGGAGGCGGCCAGTTCGGTGTGGATTTGCGCAATACTGCGCGCGCGCTCGTCCGATATGCCGGAACTGGCACAGCCGGCAAGCAGTGCGAGCAATACAATGATCGGATATTTGATTCCCGGGTTTATCACTGCACCTCCGCCAATCTGATTGTTCGTTTAGTCTTGTCCTGCACCTGTCCCGCCAGTTGCCCGCACGCCGCCGCGATGTCGTCGCCGCGCACCTTGCGGATGGTTGTCACGATATCCGCCTGCATCAGGATGTCGCGGAAGTGCTTCACCGTGTCCATGTCGGAACGGCTGTAAGGTGCCTGAGGGAAAGGGTTGAACGGAATCAGGTTGAACTTGCACGGCACACCGCGCACCAGCTCGATCAGCTCGCGCGCATCCTGCGGCCTGTCGTTCACGCCCGCCAGCATCACATATTCGAAGGTCACGAAATCGCGCGGCGCTTTTTCCAGATAGCGCAGACAGGCTGCCATCAGTTCATGCAAGGGATATTTCTGGTTGATCGGCACCAGCACATTACGCAATTCATTGTTCGGCGCATGTAGCGAGATGGCCAGCGCCACCGGGCTTTCCTCGCGTAGCCTATCCATCGCCGGCACCACGCCCGAGGTCGACACCGTGACACGGCGGCGCGACAGGCCATAGCAATGATCGTCCAGCATCAGGCGCAAGGCGCTCACCGTGCTGTCAAAGTTCAGTAGCGGCTCGCCCATGCCCATCATCACCACGTTGGTGACCGGCCAGTTACCGAGGCGTCCCTGACTCGGTGCGGCGGAGCCGTCCGATGCGGGAATGGCCGCCTGTGCATCCTTCCGCAAACGGCCGCTACGCGGTAACGTGTCGGAGGCGCAGTTCTTTCCCAACTCGTGGTTGGCCCACCACACTTGGCCGATGATCTCGGCGGTGGACAGATTACGGTTGAATCCCTGCTTACCGGTGGAACAGAACGCGCAATCCAGCGCGCAGCCCGCCTGCGTCGAGACGCACAGTGTGCCCCTGCCCTCTTCCGGGATGAACACGGTCTCCACCGCATTGCCGGTGCCCACATCCAACAGCCATTTGCGCGTACCGTCAGAGGCGGTCTCTTCGCGCATAACCTTGGGCGTCTGGATACAGGCGATCTGCTTCAGTTTGTCGCGAAGCGTGATCGCCAGATCGCTCATCGCGTCGAAATCGGACTCCCCGTTCTTGTAGATCCAGCGCAGCACCTGCCCGGCGCGGAACGGCTTTTCGCCGTGTTCCGCAAACCAGGCGGCCATCGCGGCCGGTTCAAGATCAAGGAGGTTCTGCTTCATCAGCTATCGCTTAGCGAGAGTAGACGTTCAATGCCGGGAAGAAGTAAGCGATCTCGACGGCAGCGGTCTCTGCCGCATCGGAGCCGTGCACCGCGTTGGCGTCGATGCTGTCGGCAAAGTCGGCGCGAATGGTGCCTTTATCGGCCTTCTTCGGATCGGTTGCGCCCATCAGGTCACGGTTCTTCAGGATCGCGCCTTCGCCTTCCAGCACCTGGATCATCACCGGGCCGGAAATCATGAAACTGACCAGATCGTTGAAGAACGGACGTGCCTTGTGCACGGAGTAAAAGCCTTCGGCTTCGGCACGCGACAGCTGCACCATGCGGGCGGCAATAACCTTGAGGCCGTTGGTCTCGAAACGGGAATAAATCTTGCCGATAACGTTCTTCGCCACCGCGTCGGGTTTGATAATTGAAAGGGTGCGTTCAACAGCCATGCTTCTCTCCAAAATGATATTAAATCAGAAAATTCTGAGGGCGCGATTCTAGCAGGGTTTGCCGGTGCTGTCGCAGCGCGGAGAGGGACGGGATGGGCAAAAATCAGCCCGCCAAAAGGCGGGCAAAAACGGCTTAGTTGAACAATAAGTCTGGCAGGAACAGGGATATCTGCGGAATGTAGGTAATCATGGCAAGGAAGGTCAACAGCACCAGCAACCAGGGCAAAACCGCGTGCGTGACCTGCATGATGCTCATGTTGGTGATGCCGCTGGTCACGAACAGATTCAGCCCCACCGGCGGGGTGACCATGCCGATCTCCATGTTAACCACCATGATGATCCCCAGATGGATTGGGTCGATGCCGAGCTGGGTGGCGATGGGGAAGAAGATCGGAGCAAGGATCAGGATGATGCCGGTCGGCTCCATGAAGTTGCCCGCCACCAGCAGGATGATGTTGACCACCAGCAGGAACATCCACGGCGCCATGCCGAAAGCCACGATATGCTCGGCGATGGTTTGCGGGATGCGCTCGGTGGTCAGCACATGGGCGAACAGCATGGCGTTGGCGACGATGAACATCAGCATTACCGTGGTGCGGCTGGCCTCGACGAACACCTTGGGCAGGTTGTGAAACTTCAGGTCGCGGTAGATGAACACCGCCACGAACAGCGCATAGACCGCCGACACGGCGGCCGCCTCGGTGGGGGTGAATACGCCGCCGTAGATACCGCCCATAATGATGACCAGCAGCGCCAGGCCCCACATCGACTCGCGGAACTTGCCCAACACTTCGCGCAATGGCGCGCGCGGTGCCGGTTCAATGTTCAGCTTGCGCACGCGCCAGTGCACCGCCACCGCCAGCATCAACCCCAGCAGCAGGCCGGGGATGACCCCCGCCATAAACATGCGCCCGACCGACACCTCGGTCACCGCGGCATACACCACCATCACGATGGACGGCGGGATCAGAATCCCCAGTGTGCCGGAGTTGCAGATCACCCCGGCGGCGAACGGTTGCGGATAGCCGCTGCGCACCATCCCGGCAATGACGATGGAGCCGACCGCCACCACGGTGGCCGGACTGGAACCGGATACCGCCGCGAACAGCATGCAGGCGAGGATGGAGGCGATGGCCAGACCACCGCGCAGATGGCCGACCGCAGAAATGGCGAAATCGACCATACGCCGCGCCACCCCGCCGGTGGACATCAGCGCCCCGGCCAGGATGAAGAACGGGATCGCCAACAGGGTGTAGTGCTCGCTGGTCTCGTACAGCTTGATCGACAGCGAGGCAAGCGAATCCTGGGCAAAGAAGGCAATGGTGAGCAGGCTGGACAAGCCCAGACAAATGGCGACCGGCATGCCGATCGCCATGAAGAAGAACAGACAGGAGAACAGGAACAGGGTGTTCATTTGTTCTCCTCCATCGCCTTTAGTTTGAGCGCCTCTTCCACCTCATCCGCCAGGTGCAGCCGGTCCGATTTGCCGGTGACCAGGTTGTACAGGACGGGCAGGAAGCGCAATACCAGCAAAGCAAAGCCAATCGGCAAAATGGCGCGCACTGTCCACATCGGAATCGCCATGTCTTCCAGTTCAATGCCGACCATCTTCATCTTCATCACATATTGCCAGGAGCCGTAGATCACCATGCCGGCGTAAACCAGACACAACAGCACGGCGAGAATCGAAACGAGACGGCGGATGCCCGGCGGGAATAGTTTCACCAGGGCGTCCACCCCGATATGCGCGCCGACCCGCACGCCGTAGGAGATGCCGATAAAGATCATGAAGGCGAACAGAACGGTGGTCAGTTCGACCGCCCAGGTGAAACCGGAATTGAAGACGTAGCGCATGACGACTTGTGTGAAAGTCAGCAGCGTCATCGCCGCGAGCAAAATGGCGATCAGCCATTCATCCAGGCGTTTCAGGTATTTCATGCACCCTCCCGCAATCGCCCCCGTGCATGACCGGGGGCGCAAATTCACCAACCCGTTTTATTTTTTGGCTGTCTTTTTTTGTTTCGCGGGTTTCTGATTCGCCGCGACGGCCGCGTCGATCAGATCCTTGCCAATATCGGCCTCGAACCTGGCCCACACCGGTTTCATCGCCTCGCGCCATTGTGCTCTTTGTTTATTTGTCAACTTGACCAGTTTGGCCTTCTTGTCGTCAATCACTTTCTGGCGGAAATTTGCATCTTCCTGGTGTGCCACCTGGTTGCCGTAGGCGATAGATTCTGCCATCGCTGCTGACAGCCCTTTCTTCACGTCGTCCGGCAGGCCTTTCCACCATTGATCGTTGGCAATGACCATGTAACCCAGCAGACCGTGATTGCTCTCGGTAATGTAGCCCTGCACCTCATGGAATTTCTTGGTGTAGATATTGGCCCATGGATTCTCGGCGCCGTCCACTACCCCGGATTGCAGGGCCTGATAGACCTCGGCAAAGGCGATCTTTTGCGGATTGGCATCGACCGCCTTGAATTGCGCTTCCAGCACATCGGAAGCCTGGATACGGAACTTCAGGCCTTTCGCGTCACCCGGGGTGCGCAGGGGCTTGTTGGCGGAAAGCTGTTTCATGCCGTTATGA